>CAMOFU010000248.1 GCA_946613705.1 uncultured Clostridia bacterium | reverse complement strand
TGTTATCAAGGCGGTCGGGATAAATATCCTGTATCATGAGCCAAAGTCCTTTCGCTTAAACTATTCAGGGTGAACGCCCACCCGCCAGCTTCGTCACCGCTCCCGTAAGCCTTTCGCTTAAAGTATTCAGGGTGAACGCAGCCTCTGCAAAGCTCCTATTTCCAGAAGGAAAGCTTCTCCGCATCAAGACCGATGTCCGCCGCACGGAATTCGGGATCCTTGCCCGCCTTCTTCTGCTTTTCGTAATCCCTGAGCGCAGCGATCGCCTGCTTTGAAAGCATCAGGCAGCAGGGAATATTGATAAGAGCCATGCCGCCCATGGTTATGTCGGCAAGAGTCCACGCAAAGCCCATTTCCATAAGAGCGCCCGCAAAGATAACGATAACGCATACGATGTAGAATATCGTCATGAAGCGCTTTGAGGGCTGGCGCTTCTTGTTGAGATAGATCAGCGCATTGTCAACATAGTACAGGTTGCCGAGCAGCGTCGTGAATGCGAAAAGCACCATAGCCGCTGTGATGAACACGGGCCCCGCCTTGCCGAAAACGGTGGAGATGGAATTCTGGACATACATTGCTCCCGAGACCTCTTCGTTATACGGAGTTCCCGAGCTGAGGCACATAAAGGCCGTTGCAGTGCAGAGCAGGATAGTGTCGATATAGACAGAAACGGTCTGTACCAGCCCCTGCTTTACAGGGTGTGACACATGAGCCGAAGCGGAGGCGTTTGGCGCAGAGCCTACACCTGCTTCGTTTGAATACAGCCCGCGCTTGATGCCGAGCACCATGCAGCTGCCTGCAAGCCCTCCGAAGATCGAGCGGAAATCGAATGCGTCCCTGAAGATCAGAGCGAACATATGCGGAACGTTTTTTACATTAAAGCCGATCACGATCAGCGAGATGAGCACATAAGCGATGCCCATGAACGGTACGATCTTCTCGGTCATGCGGATGATACGCTTTCCGCCGCCCATAACGCAGAAGCCGACGAGAACAGCGAGAACGATGCCCACTATTATCGGGGTGGTCTTCTTGTCATAGAAGCTGTAGACCTCGAACGAGGACTGGAGATTGAACGAGCAGAGCAGATTGAAGCCGAACGCATATGTGGCTATCAGGAACACACAGAACACAGCCGAAACAGCGGGCTTGCCGAGAGCGTGCTCGATATAGTACGCGGGGCCGCCGTAGCAGCTGCCGTCCTTGCTCTTCCTTTTATATATCTGGGCAAGGGTGCTTTCCATGAATGCAGACGAAGCGCCGATAATGCACATCAGCCACATCCAGAAGCAGGCTCCGGGACCGCCGAGGCAGATCGCAGTAGACACTCCGACGATATTGCCCGTTCCGACGCGGGAGGCGGTAGAGACTATCAGTGCCTGAAATGAAGACACCTTCTCTTCCCCGTCCTTTGGCTTATCGGTGATAAGTCGGCAGGATTCGGCAAAGAGCCTGATCTGCACGAATCTTGTCCTGAAGGTAAAATACAGACCCGCGGCAGCAAGGACGATTATGAGCACGGGATAGTACATCACATCGTCGATCTTATTGAAGATCTCTGTTATCCTGTCAAACATGGCAGCCTCCGTAAAACCAATAATTTTTGTGAAATAATACAATAACACAATGATTATAGCACAGAACGATAAGTGCTGTCAAGGGAGCAACCGAAGCGGCAGCGCGCAATGCCGTCGCGCCCTGCTCTGTGCTGAGGTCAAGCTTTACTGCGCGGCGGCTCGTAAGTCAGAGCAGGCTGAACGCTTTTGCGGATACCCGAAAATATTTTTTGATTTTTTGATTTTTTTATTTTCCGCTTAAAGTAGTTTTTAGGTTCGGCGGATATAATAAAGACAACAACAAGAGAGAAAGGAGTCTTTACAATGAAAGACAACAGAAATACCGGAAAGAATACAAACAGAAGAAGGACCGCAATGATCGCTGCTCTTATCTCGGTATGCATGATAGCGGCAGGCTGCTCGTCACAGGCAGATCAGGCTGATGCAGTCAAGTCGAGCGTGAATACGTCTTCGGTGAGCACCGCATCGGATACAGCCGCAGATACCGAGTCGGATACAGCTGACAGCTCCGAACAGAAGAGCTCTGCAAGAGAATCGCAGACGATAAAGATCGAGAGAGATACAGAAACAGAAGTCTCCGACACGGAAGACAGCGAAAGCAAAACAGAAAAGAACGAAACGGCAAAGGAAGGCTCGGACAACAGCACCTCTCAGGCATCGGCAGGCAGCACGGTGACAAATTATATCTCACAAACAGGCACCAAGCTCGATACCGCAGACCTCTTCTCTGACCGCGATCTCACTCAGAACGCAGATACCTCCGACGCTCAGACGATCACGGTTTCCGACGGCAAGACGATAGACATAACCGAGGCGGGCGTATATATCCTCACAGGCACCGCGACAGACTGCACCGTAAGGGTGAACACCGACAGCGAGTCGAAGGTACAGCTTGTGCTCGACAATGTTTCGATAACCAACAGCGATTTCCCCGCGATATATGTGGTAAGCGCCGATAAATGCTTTGTGACCACCGCATCGGGCAGCACCAACAGCCTTTCGGTAACAGGCACCTTCACGGCGGACGGTGATACCAATACCGATGCAGTCATCTACTCTAAGGACGATCTGGTGCTCAACGGTCTCGGTACTCTCAGCATCACCTCGAACAGCGGCAACGGCATCTCGTGCAAGGACGACCTCAAGATCACAGGCGGCACCTACAACATAGTTTCCGCTCTCGACAGCATCGAGGCAAACGATTCTATCCGTATCTGCGGCGGAACGTTCAGCATCACCTCGGGCAAGGACGGCCTGCACTGCGAGAACGATGAGGATAATACCGTGGGCTGGATCCTTATCTCGGACGGCAGCTTCGATATCTCTGCCAAGAGCGACGGCGTTCAGGCAAACACAGTCCTCCAGATAGACGGCGGCACCTTTGAGATAGTCGCAGCCGAGGGCTTTGAGGCAACGTATGTGCAGATCAATAACGGCACTGTAAATATCAGCGCGACCGATGACGGCATCAATGCCACAAGCAAGAGTACCGCAGAAACGGTATGCTTTGAGATGAACGACGGCTCCGTAACGATCTCTATGGGCAGCGGAGATGTGGACGGCATCGACTCCAACGGCAATGTTATCGTGAGCGGCGGAACTATTGATATCACTGTAGCAGGTCAGGGCATGGCCGAGGGCTTTGATTACGACGGCACGGCGACCTATAACGGCGGAACGATCATAATAAACGGCACCGAACAGAACGGCAT
>CAMOFU010000247.1 GCA_946613705.1 uncultured Clostridia bacterium | reverse complement strand
TTAATGATCGGTCTGTCAGGACTGCGGCTTTATGAGCTTGCCCTTTTTGAGAGTATCGAGCATACTGTAGTTCTGCTCGGCGGTGCCCTCATAGCCCTTGATCGCATTGGCTATGGCGATCTTCTCCTGAAAGCTGTAGGTCTTTTCTATCCCGAGCTCGTCAAATGCCTGATAGAGCGTCTGGCAGCTGTCCGAGCAGGAGGGGTAGTATACGAGCCCCCTTGTCAGCACGCTCAGCTGAGCCGAGAACAGCGAGTTGAAGTTCGCGGCATTGGTGACAGCCACGGCTTTGATCTTGAAGATGTTCCTTGTGCCCTTGGCAAGACCCTTCACCGTATAGCTCGTGCCGTTCACGGTCGCTATCTTCACGAAGGTGTTTTCGAGCGGGTCGAGCTTATAGATGTAATACTTTGAGCAGAGCGGAGAAGCATTCCACTTGAGCGCAGCCGTCGTCTCGGTCTTGGACGAGAGCGAGAGCTTTGGAGCCACGGGCTTCGGGGTGATGTTGTATATGGAAGAGCTTCTTGTGCTGCCCGATGCCGATACCGCAGTGACCTTCATCTTATACATCGTGCTCTGCTTGAGTCCCTTGAAGGTGAAGGTCTCCTTAGTGACGGTGCCCTTGAGGGCATAGCTGCCCGTGCCTGCATTATAGAGATACACCCTGTAGCTTGCTGCGCCGCCTGCCGCGTTCCAGACAACGGTAACGGTGCTCTCGGTGGCGGTGGTGGCTTTTATCCCCGTGGGGGCAGCTACCGAGATGCCTGCCGAAAGCGTCTTCACGGTGATGACGGACGATTCGAGCGCGGTGCCGTCGGCAAAGGTGCTTCTCACCTTGAACTTATAGGAGGTCGAGGGCGACAGCCCCGCCACGGTGTATCTTGCGGTGGATCCGCCGAGTGAGGCTCTGCGCACATAGGTCTTGGAGGACGCATTATAGAGGTAGACCTCGTTCCTTGAAGCAGTGCCCGACACCTTCCACGAAAGGGTCACGGAGGTGTTGGCTGCCGAGCCGCTCAGCCCCGACGGGGCAGCCTTTCCGCACACAACGGTGAGCGTCGGGCTCGAGTATCCGTAATACCTTGTGCCGCTGCACTTTATATACGGTCTTACATAGACGGTGTAGGTGCCCTTGGCAAGCCCCGTTACCTTATACGATCTTGCAGATGTCTCGGCAAGCTTTTCGGGGGTCTTGCCATGCTTTGCGGCATAGATCATATACCCCGTCGCACCCGAGGGAGCGCCCCACGAGATCGTGTAGGAGCTTGCGTCCGATACCGCCTTGAAGTTTGTCGGCTCTGCGCACTTGGTCGCGCAGGAAAGGGGCGAGGACTTCAGGCTGACTATCTTCTGACTGCCGTTCTTATAGTAGGAGCGCACACAGAACTTATAAGCCTTGCCCTGTGTCAGTCCCGTCACGGTATACTCTGTGCCTGTCGTTGTTCCTGCGATCACATAGCTCTTCTTCGCATCGTCATATCTCAGCACCTCGTAGCCTGCGTGCTTTGACGAGGTCTTGTCCCACGAAAGGGTTATCGAGTTTTTGCTCTTGGTCACGAATTTCAGCCCCGTGATCTGCTTGCCCTGAGTGCCTATCACGGTCTCGGGTGTACTGGCTCGCAGGGTATACTTTCCAGCGTCGTTTTGGGTGAGTGCCCTGATCTTGAACTTATACAGCTTGGCATCGCTGAGACCCGTCACCTTGCAGCGGGTATCCTCAACGGTGTCTATCCTCTGATAAATGCCCGCCTTTTCGTCATACATATAGACGTAATACCTGACTGCGTCCTTGACCGCGTCCCAGCCGAGGGTGATGTAATAATAGGATCTGCCGATGTTGGTGAACTCGGCGGGAACGTTGCTCGCAAGAGTGATCTCCTTTGAGGGGCTGCTGTAGACATAATCCAGGTTCACATATTTATATGCCCTGACATAGTAGCTGCATTTCTCTGAGGTGAGGTCAAGGGTAAGCGAGTTGCCGCGCAGCATACGGACTACGGATACCGCGCCCTTGCTGTTCTTCTTTGACACCTCGTAGCCCGAGCAGCCGTCCACCTTGTCCCATGTGAGAGTCACCTCTTCGGATATGGCGCCGCTGACTCTGAAATTCGCGGGCACTGCTGGTGTCTGCGGGTTTGCCGCCTGATCGAGATGATATCTTACATCGAGATCGACCAGTCCCGAGATGCCGTTCAGATATCCGCCGCCGTACTGCCAGATATCAAAGTTGCCCGCATACTTGGTGTTGGTGGTATAGTTTGCCAGCCAGAGCGGATACTTGGCCTGGAGCCTTGCCGCATCAAGATAATAGGTGAGCCACTGAGGATTGGAATACACACCCGCATCGTAGCCGTGGTATATCATTCTGTCGCAGAACGCCTCGACGATATCCGTCTTCTGCGAAATGCTCAGCCCCGCACTGTCGAGCCTGCCGTTGTCGGCAGTCACGGTCTCCATATCGAAGTAAACGGGGAGCTCCAGCGAGGTGCCTTTTATGTATTTGTAAACGAAGTCCGCCTCCTCACGCGCTTCGGCGGTGGTGATCGCCTGCGTGAAGAAATACGCTCCCACGTCCAGCCCCGCAGCCTTCGCTCCCGAGAGGTAGCGCAGGAAGTTGTCGTCGAGCACGAGCGTGCCCGCCTTGCCGTAGCCGCGGAAGCCTACACGCAGTATAGCAAAGCTCACACCCGCTGCCTTGACCTTGTTCCAGTCGATATTGCCCTGATAGTAGGAGACATCTATGCCGTAGCTCTTGGGAACGTTTTTGAACCTCTCCTGATGCACAAGATCGTCCGCTCCGTAGAATGAAGCCGCCAGCAAACGTACCCCCGCAAGCGAGGTGAGCGGACCCGCAAGCTCCGCATCTTTATCTTCCCGCTCTATCAGCTCCTTGATGTATTTGTGGTACGAGGGGTCGTTCTCCGAGCAGGGAAGAGTGTCTCCCTCAAACACATATTCGCCAAGCTCCGCAAGCTCGGGGTTTTCGGCGAGGAACTGCTCCTCCTCCGAACGCTCAAGTGCAGTCTGTAACAAACGCTCCTCTGTGAAGAGCACAGGCTGCTCATCGCCCGTTGTGTCGGGCTCGTCCTCCGAAGCTGCGGCTTCGGGCAGCTGCTCCGTCGGAGCAGACACAGTCACATCGGCTGCATATGCCGATGTGACAGCCGACAGTGCCATCATCACAGCAAGCACTGCACTGACGACAGATCTTTTTATTCGCATGGGTACCATCCTTTCACAGGCATTCCTCTTCTTTATATATCCCCATTCCTGCCGTGTATCGCCATAAA
>CAMOFU010000246.1 GCA_946613705.1 uncultured Clostridia bacterium | reverse complement strand
ACTTCTTATAAATCTCCCTTAATGATACACTTGCCATGTTTATAAGAACCTCCTATTTTAAAAATTACTGATTTTCAGCATTAGCTTATAGTACTATCATAACAAATTTTTCATATATAAACAAGAGTTTTTTTTACTAAACTTTATTACAAGTCTTTATAAATATTGACGAAAAAAAGCAGCGAGCTGGTAAAATATGGAAGTTCAAAATTTACCTTGACAAAAGTTTTTCAACATCTTTGTGCATTATCTCTAAACAGCCCCCGAGCGGCAGCTCAGGGTCAAGCTCGAGGGCACCTATGCGCACTCTCTTGAGGAATGTCACCTTATTGCCGCAGCTCTCAAACATTCTTTTGACCTGATGGAACTTCCCCTCGTGCAGCACGAGGGTGCAGCAAAACGGGTCCTCCGAGAGCGTCAGCTCGGCGGGAAGGCACAGCTCTCCGCCGTCGATCGTGAGCCCCTGCGCGAATGCGGGAACGAGCCGCTCGTCTATCGGGTACGCTGTCCGCACGAGATAGGTCTTGGGCACATGGCTTTTCGGCGAGAGCATCCTGTGAGCCAGCCCGCCGTCATCGGTTATCAGCACAAAGCCCTCGGTATCCTTATCGAGCCTGCCTGCGGGGAACAGCCCCCTTCGGCGAAGCTGCTGCGGGATAAGCTCGAGCACCGTCTGCGACAGTCCGTCCCGCGTGGCACACACAACACCCTGCGGCTTATTGAGCATTATATAGATGTATTGCCTGTAGCTTATCCTCTCGCCCGACACAGCCACCTCATCGTGCAGCTCGTCGATAACGGCATCGGGCTTTTTGACGGGGCTGCCGTTGACGGTGACTCTGCCCTGTCTGCACAGCTCGCGCACCATACTGCGCGAAAGCTCTCCCCGCTGCGAGGATACGAACCTGTCGAGCCTCATCGGATCACCTTTCCTTTCACAGATCACAGAGATACCGAGTCGGCAGACCGCGCCCGCAGTCCTTCGATCAGTGCTCTCATATCGTCGGGCAGCGGTGCTGTAACTCTGCGGTACACACCGTCGGCCGGCGAAACGAACCCCAGCGACTCGCAGTGGAGCGCCTGTCTGCCGATATGCTCCCTGCTGCCGCCGTACAGCTCATCTCCCGCGAGCGGGCAGCCTATATACGCAAAATGCACTCTTATCTGGTGCGTCCTGCCCGTTTCGGGGGTCACTCTGCACAGCGTATACCCTCCCGCAGAGCATACTGTCTCTATCCGCGTGAGGGCATATTTCCCGTCCCCGCGGACGCAGCGCTTTATCAGCGAGCCCTCCTCCCTTGCGATCGGTGCTTCAACGGCATCGGTCGTCGGGACACCGCAGCAGACGGCAAGATAGCTCTTGTCAAAGCTCCCCCTCAGCCTTGCGGCGGCATACTGCGACTTCGCCGCCAGCACGCACCCCGAGGTATCGCGGTCAAGTCGGTTCACGGGGCGGAACGTCAGCTGCGGGTATTCCGCCGCGAACAGATTGCCGAGCGTATCGGTGCGGTGCTTCATCGAGGGGTGTACGGGCATGGCGGGCGGCTTGTCATAAACCACTGTCTCTCCGTCACCGAACAGCACCGCGGCACTCAGCTCCGCCGACGGCACGAGCAGGCGGCTGTCCTCACAGCAGAGAATTATCCTCTCGCCCGCATACACCCTGTCGATCGTTCTTATCAGCTGCCCGCCGCGAGTCATTCCGTTCACGGCATTTTTCAGTCTTGTTACCAGCCGCCTTGAATATCCACGACGGCGCAGCACCCCGCCCAGCGAAGCGCCGTCCTCGGCAGCGGTCACAACGAGCTCAGCGTGCATACTTGTTCCACCGCTGTATCATCGCGGGATACTTGTCCTGCCAGTAATTGCCCATTACGCTCTCGGCAAAGGCACAGCAGCTCATCTTATAGTACGGCTCGAGCATGAACCACGGATAGAACAGCAGCAGCAGCGGCAGATATTTGACAAACGAGAGCATGAACCTTATATACTGTGCGTGCCTGCCGTCCATTATCTTGACCGAAAGGTCGCAGGCATCAAAGATGTTGGCGCGGGGGTTGAGCAGCATGATATACTTTGTCATCGAGATCGAGATGCAGTAATTAAGGAACACGCCCGTCCAGACGATAGTGAAGCCTATCGAGATCATGAACACGAACAGACCGAAGGTCGTGAGCGAGGCGGTATGCTTTGAAAAGCCCCAGTAATATATCCCGTAGCTGCTGATGAACAGCGGCGAGAACATCACGAGCTTGAGCATCATCGGCAGCATCATCGAAAGGGTCGCCCGCGGGTGTACCGCACGGGAGTTGTGCTGGATATAGCGGCGCGTTTCGATAAAGTTCCGCCCCGTATACAGGTCTATATAGATCCTGTCGAGGATATATCTTTCGGGATTGTAGACGAACAGCAGCGCCAGTATCCTGACCAGCATCATGAACCGCCCGAAATGGGTGCCGAACAGATAGGAGGGTCTGTAGCCGTAATCCACACCGTGATGTGTGAGTATAACATAAAGCAGCAGCTCAAAGATCAGCCACGCTATGATGAACGCGGCCTTGAACACGCTAAGCGCGACCGCCGTGCCCATATGCCCTTTAATATGTCTGCGTGCAGCAGAGCGTATCTCTTTTACAGTCAAGCTGACTCACTCTCCTTACAGGTCGGTATCACTGCCGTTCTCTTCCTCGGGGAACCTTCTCAGCAGCTCGAATGCTCCCGAGCGCTGCCACATCGAGGCTGTAACGCTTATCTCAAAGCCCTCCCCGAAGTCGCAGCGGTAGCTGTCGGGCGTGAGCTTGGGCACCCCGAAGCAGGAGAGCATATTCATGATGATCCCGCCGTGCGTCACAACTGCTGCCTCGGTGAAGTTTTCGTACATCATGTCCGAAATGATTATGTTGAGCGCCTCATAGCAGCGGTTCACAACAGCCCTTGCCGACTCGCCGTGCGGAGGAGGATTGTCAAGCCCGCCCTCTATCCATTTGGCATACGCAGGGTCGGACGCAAGCTCTGCGGCAGTGCGGTTTTCAAAATCACCGAGATCCATCTCCGCCAGCAGACCCAGATCGACCGTGAAGGCATCATGATAAAGGATATCCGCCGTCTGCCTGCACCGCCTGAGCGGAGAGGTGTAGACCTTCTGAACACTGCCGTAGTCCAGCCCCTCTGCCTTCTCGTAAAGCAGCTTTATCCCCTCGCTGCTCAGCGGGGTATCGGTGATGCCGATGTAGCGCCCCTCTGTGTTCGCCGCCGTCATTCCGTGACGTATCAGTCTGATCTTGTAGCCCTTCATAA
>CAMOFU010000245.1 GCA_946613705.1 uncultured Clostridia bacterium | reverse complement strand
GTACCTCCTCGCGCGAGAAATGGTATACCTTGTCGCAGAAGTGGCACTTCACCTCTGTCACCTCGTCCTCGGAAAGCTCGTCGAGCTGGTCGTTTCCGAGCGAGATGAGTGCCCGCTCAACACGCTCTCTGGTGCAGTCGCATCTGTAGCTGACCTCAAAATCATCGAGCACATTCGGATTAAGACCCTCCAGCGCCATCATAGCTATATCCTCGGCGCTCCTGCCCTGCGAGAGCAGCTGTGTCACCGACTGCATCTGTCTTATGTTGTTCTCTATCTGTGTTATCGCAGACTCGGGTGCAAACGGCAGCAGCTGTATCAGAAAGCCGCCCGCCTGCGCAACGGTAAGATCGGGGTTCACCAGTACCCCCAGTGCGCACACGCTCGGCACCTGCTCGCTGGTGGCAAGATAGCTCGTGATGTCCTCAGCGATCTCGCCCGATACTATCGGTATCTGCCCCGAATAAGGCTCACCCATGCCGAGATCCTTGATGACCGAGAGCGTGCCGTCAGTCCCGACCGCGCCCCGAACGTCAAGCTTGCCCACACTGTTGAGCGGTATCTCAACAACAGGATTTTGTATGTATGCCTTGACATTCCCATAGCTGTCCGACACGGCTATCAGCGTACCCGCAGGCCCTCCGCCCGCAAGCCGCACCGTAAGGCTGTCGTTCTCGCCCTTCATTCCGAAGCCCAGCAGCGAGGCACCGAGCGCCAGCCGCCCGAGTGCCGCGGTGCAGACCGCCGAGGTGCCGTGTATCTGCTCTATCCTTGCAGCGATGTCGCGCCCGTCGATCGCACTGCAAACGACCGATGCGTCCTCACTGATCGTTCTTACTATCCTTCCCATTTGCCGTTTTCTTCCTTTCCCTTTATGTTTAGTTTATATCACAATGCGTTGTATTCCGCAAGCCGCTGATCTCTCACCGAAAGTGCGGCTGCAAGGCGGCTCTCGTCCTGCTCGTACTGCGCCCAGAGAGAATCGCAATAGCCCTTCTGATCTGCCGCCTGCCCCTCCAGTCCGCTCACCGATCCTTCGAGCTGATGCAGCTGCTCATATGCCGCGATCACACTGCTGCTGTAATCGTCAAATCGCTTCTCGTACTCATCGACCGTATAATACGGCCCGAATTCCTCGATCATCGAAGCATCGAGCGCGAACACCTGCCCGTGCGACACCTGATACGCTCCGCTCCTGCCCGCCGTACACACGGCAAAGCCCGTGCCTATGTATTCATCTCTTATGATATTCCTGTAATGTCCGCCGTTATAGGGCTTTTCCTCATAATACCAGCCCTCGAACGGATCGGGGTAGTTCCACGACAGGTTCTCGCCTACCCAGAACTGGCTCGAATGCCCGATGTTCCCGTCCGACCAATTGAGGTTGGACTGAGCTATCGCCATAAGCTTATCGCTCACCATAAGATCACCCTTGCCCTCTCCCCGCCGCAGGTCGTTGCACTCGCGGATAAGGTCAAATGCCGCCTTCATATTCGTGAGCGAGGTCGCATCATTCGGGTCGCCCCTGACTGTGCTTGAAGCATACTGCGCGGTGTTGAGCGCCGTGATAGCCTCTTCAGCCCCGACAGCCTCAAAGAATCCGAACGAGCCCTCCGAATACTTAGCGATCAGCTCCGACGAACCGTTTCTCAGCTCGTCCAGTGATGCCCTTTCGGAATCGAGCAGGCCGTTTATCCTATCAAGCTCTGCCGCAGCACTGTTGTAGGCATTCGCCGAACTGTTGCGCTGCTGCTCCGCCGCTGCTGCCGCCTGCTCTGCCAGCTGATACTCCTCATATGCGATCGCTTTAAGATCCTGCGTTGTGACTGTAGTAACTGTGGTAACAGTTGTGGCAGCGGTAGTCTTTGCCGCAGTTGTCTCGGGTGCAGCCGTCGCAGACGAGGCAGTCGTTTTCTTGGCCGTCACAGCCTTAGTCGTGCTGCTGCTCGTTTTTGACGCTGCAGAGGTCGTGGTCACGGCAGACTTAGCCGTAGTTACAGAAGCCGCTGCTGTCGTGCTCGTCGAAGAAGCGGCGGTGGTCGTCTGTACCGTTACAATTCCGTCGTCGTCCGAGGTCTTTCCGCAGCCCGACACCGCTATGGCACCGATCGCCGCCAGCGCAAGCAGAGATGCTTTATTCATGATCTTATCCCCTATCTGTATCTGTATTATTACGGCTGCCCGTTCTCCCCGTTTATCCGTCTTGCCACATATACCACCCGCTCCGACATCTCATCTGCGGGGCGGTCACTGTAGCCGTCGTATCTTGCCAGCACCTCCATATCGGCAGCACCGAGCATCTCGGTCAGCTCGCTGTCGCTCCACACTCTTTCGGTGAAGCTCTCGCTTATCCGCCGATAGCTGCCGTCCTGCTGCTGCTCAAAGATATCGAGGAAGATATCCACCGAGCCGTCAGTCGGGCAAAACTGGTTCTGCCACGCACAGAAGAAGCCCTCCATGTCGTAGGTATAGGCGTTCTGCGCAAGAACATCGCGGTGCTTATGCAGCGTGTTCACATCAAAGATGAACAGCCCGTCGGGAAATGCAAACAGCGACACTTTCCCGAATGCCTTCTGCACGGCAGCCCTGTCGGGCAGATGATTTATACTGTCCAGCGTGCATACGGTAACGTCTATCGTGCCGAACATATCCAGCTCTGTCATATCCTGTCTAAGATACTGGATATCGAGCCCGCTGTCGAACTTCTTGTCGAGCGCGGCACCGAGCATATCCTCCGAGCCGTCCGCACCAATGACATCAAAGCCTCTGCGTGCAAGCTGCTCGCAAAGGCTCCCCGTTCCGCACGCAAGGTCGAGGACTATCCCCCGCCTTCCGCCGAACCGCTCTATATAACGCTCGACCGCATCCGCTATTCCGCCGTAATCCACATTCTCGGTCAGGCGGTCATAGAAGTCCGCAAATCTGCCGTATCCGCTCACTTCTTTTCTTCCTTGGCAGCCAGCCTGTCGAAGACGATATTATACCCGCCGCTGCCGTCGTAGCTGATCGAACGGTTGACGCGGCTGATCGTCGCAGTCGATGCCCCTGTCTCGCTGACGATATCGCTGTATACATGGTTCTCGACCAGCAGCTTCGCTACCTGAAAGCGCTGCGAGAGTGCCTTCAGCTCGGGGATCGTGCAGAGATCCTTGAAAAACAGCCTGCACTCCTCGACCGTTTCAAGGCAGAGCACCGCCTTATAAAGGTCATCAAGATTCTTGATCTCCAGCTTCTCTCTCATATTGTTACCCTCCGTTATCATAATGTAAAGTGCTAAATCTATATATAGTTTACCACATCACTCTCAAAAAGTCAACCCCA
>CAMOFU010000244.1 GCA_946613705.1 uncultured Clostridia bacterium | reverse complement strand
AACGGCGACGGCAAGGTCACGATGAAGGACTACGCAGCACTCCAGCGCAAGCTCAACGGCTGGGCATAGTGCGGACGGAGCAGGAACAGGAACGAACGGACATACAGTATTGATCGGAGGTGCCATATGTCGGGGATAAGGTTGGATATAGGCAGGCGCGGGGACAGGTATATCCCGTATGAGGAGCGCACGGGGAATGAGTCGGTCGTGTATTTCACCCGCGAGCTGTCCGCGCAGGGGCTCAAAAAGATATATGAAAAGGTAAACGGCAATATGAAGGGCAGGATAGCCGTCAAGCTGCATACAGGCGAGAAGAACGGCCCGAACATTATCCCGCACGACTGGGTGAGGGAGCTGTTTCGGTCGGAGGCGGAGCTGAAAAATGCGGCTATCGTCGAGACGAACACCTATTACGAGGGCGACCGCTATACGACCGAGCAGCACCGCGAAACGCTCAGGGTCAACGGCTGGACCTTCTGCCCCGTGGATATCATGGACGAAGAGGGGACTGTGCTGCTGCCGATCAGCGGCGGCAGGTGGATGAAAGAAATGTCCCACGGCTCGCATATGACACAGTATGACTCGATGCTCACCCTCACCCACTTCAAGGGTCACCAGATGGGCGGCTTCGGCGGCTCGGACAAGAACATCGGCATCGGCTGTGCAGACGGCAGGATCGGCAAGAAGTGGATACACACCACCGAGGGCTCGGACAATATGTGGTCGATAGCCGAGGAGGAGCTGATGGAGCGCATCACCGAGTCTACCAAGGCAACGGTGGACTTCTTCGGGAAAAACATCACCTTCATAAACGTCATGCGCAATATGTCTGTCTCCTGCGACTGCGAGGGGATCCACGCCGAGCCTGTTGTTACCCCGAATGTCGGCATTCTTGCATCGGACGATATACTGGCGGTCGATCAGGCGTGTGTTGACCTGCTTTACGCTATGCGTCCCGACCAGAACCGCGCTCTGGTCGAGCGTATCGAATCCCGTCACGGTCACCGTCAGCTCAGCTGCATGAAGGAGCTCGGCATGGGAAACGACAGATATATCCTCATCGACCTTGACAACGGCGGGCAGCGCATCACGCAGCAGCAGGCGGTAAAGGATCTTGTCCCCTTCGGCGGGTGAGCGGCACAAAAGCATATACGCCAAAAGCAAAAAGGGACTGTTGCACGAACGGTTTCAGGCGGAAAATGGGTACTCTCCCCGAACGGGGAGAGTACCCATTTTCCGCACTTTGCGGCGCTGCGAAGCAGCGCCGCAAGACCAATGTTCATGAATTATTAACGCTGTGCAACAGCCCCTTTTGTTTTGTATCATATGTCTGCGATATGTTTGTGTCAGCAGTTACCGTCATCTGCTCGGGCGTTCACAAACTGCTTCTTGTTGCGGTACATAGCGGCATCGGCGCGGTTGAACACTGCGGTGGGGGTCTTGTCCTTACCCGGGATATACACTGCCATCCCGCAGCCGAAGGTCGGCTGATCGGTGCCGATATTCTGTCTGACCTGACGGCGCAGCTCTCTGGTGAGCGCTTCACGGTCGCGGTAATCATCGCCTGTGAGCACTGCGGCGAACTCATCTCCGCCGATGCGGAAGACGGGGCTGTGCTTGAAAATACGGCAGATCATCGCGCAGGCGGTTTTCAGGTGCTCATCGCCCGCCAAATGCCCGAGGGTATCGTTGATCTGCTTCAGCCCGTTCACATCGCACATCACGATCGCAAACTCGGCTGTGCCGTTCTCTATCTGCGAGATCAGGCGGTTTTCGGTATGCTCATAGGCATTCTTGTTTTTTACTCCCGTCAGCCCGTCGCGCTCTGCAAGGTTCATTGCCTGCCCCAGCGCCTTCTCATAGGCAAGCTCTTTTCTGGTCTGTGCGTCAACGTTCCTCACACCGACAACGATATGCTTCGGGTCATATTCCAGCGCACGGCAGGCCTTGAGGTTAAAAAACAGCGGCTCATTATCGAGCACGAGCCTGTAGTTCAGAGTAAAGGTACCGCCGCTGCGCACGACCTCGAGCAGCTTTTCCTTCTGCAATGCACTGATAAAGCGCTGCTGATCGTCCTTATACACGAGCAGCCGACAGTTGGTCTTTGTATCGGCAAAGAAATCGTCTCCCTGCGATACTGTTTTGAGGCGGTGGTCGCTTCCCACGGCGCTGAACTCAACATAGCTGTCGTCCTCGATATCTATATAGTATACCGAGGTGTAGTCATCGGCGAGCGACATGGCGAGGTGAGCAAAGGTCACAGCCTCACGCTGTTTTTTGCTTTTGATCCTCGACCTTCTTTTGAGTATTTCGGCAGCTGTGACACAGGCACCTGCGCATATCGCAAGTGCAGCGATCATCTCGGCTTTCTTTCCAAGCTTCATAGTCTCCCCCTTTCTGTGTTTTAAAATGTGTTCTGATAATTGTTTGTTAATAATTGCTATTATAGTTATTATAGCATACGTTCGTGCAGAATGCAAGCACTTTGTTATATTTTTTTGGATTTTTCGACGAATTGACTGTTGATACTTGACAACAGACTTATTCTGCTCACAGTCGTAAAAAAGCGGGCAGCCTTTTGATCGGCTGTCCGCTTTTGATAATTGATATCTATGCTGTGCTTCATGTCACTCCACATTCCAGCGCCCGAGAAGTATCTCGGGAATGCTGCTTGTGCAGGGCTGGTCGAGCGGGCAGGGAAGAATGATGTCGGCGGGACAGGTGGTATATTTGTCCTTTAACAGAAGTGTTGCTTCGAGCACATCGGGTGTCACGAGCTTGCCGCAGAAGCCGACCGAGGAATTGTTGTTGCCGTGGATATGCACTGCCTGATGAGAAGCGGTGAGCTTTTTCAGCACACGCAGTATTTTCTGCCGCTTTGCGAAGTCAAGTAAGCCGTGGAGCTCGATCACGATCTGGTCGAAGCGCCGCAGAGTCTCCTCGCTGCAGTCGGCGAGCATATCCCATTCAGCGCCCTCTATATCGCATTTGAGCAGCATACCGCTCCTGTCGGCATTGCCGTCCTCGCGCAGTATCGTTTCGAGGCTTTTGAGCTGCGCTGTCTCGCTGCTGCCCGTAACCCCTGTCTTTCTCCAGTGGAAGCGCCTGCAATTCACGGGCAGCGCGTCTATCGTGTGATCGTACTGAAAGACCTCATAGCCGCGCTTTGCGAGTGCCAGATCGAACGAGACATCGTCGCAGATGCCGAGCGAGTAGGCGACTCTGCTGCTGCTGAGCAGACCGTCCGCCTTGTTCTTGATAACGGTATAGCCGCCGTCGAAGCTCCTGCCTAACCGCACGCGTGTGCAAACGCTGCTGTCT
>CAMOFU010000243.1 GCA_946613705.1 uncultured Clostridia bacterium | reverse complement strand
AGTATATCATCATCGACACCTCGGCAGGTATAAACAACTCGGTATTCGATATCGTAACGAATTCCGATCTTATCCTTATCGTTACCACGCCCGACCCTGTGTGTGTGCGTGATGCGAGAATGATGTCCGACGAATTCTATAAGAGAGGCAATCAGAAGCAGCGTCTGCTTATAAACAAGGCAAACAAGAGGATCTTTGAGTTTGACGAGATGGACGATCTTGATGCTATCATAGATACCGTCGGAGTACAGCTGCTCGGTGTTATCCCCGAGGACAGTGCTATCCCGCTCGCAACGGGCAAGGGTGCGCCGCTCTCCTCGAGCTCTATGGGATTCCTTGCATTCTCGGCTATCTCGAGAAGGATCAAGGGCGAGCACATACCGCTTTCACTGAAAATGTGACACAAGGCGGCAGAGGACTATTATTAAGGGGGGCGTAAGCGTTGAATATCGCGTTGATAGCACACGACTCCAAGAAGGAGCTTATGGTGCAGTTCTGCATTGCTTATTGCGGAATACTCAGTAAACACACCCTTTGCGCGACAGGTACTACGGGCAAGATGGTAGGCGAGGCTACGGGGCTTCGCATACAGCGCTATCTCAGCGGCTCTCAGGGCGGCGGTGAACAGATCGCGGCAAGGATCTCGTGCAATGAGATAGACATTCTTCTGTTTTTCAGGGATCCTATCTCGGCTAAGCCGAGTGAGCCGAAGGACAGGGATCTTTTGAGGCTCTGCGATGTTCACAATATCCCGATAGCCACGAATATCGCAACTGCCGAAGCACTTATCCATGCACTTGAACGCGGCGATCTTGACTGGAGAGAGATCGTTAATCCGTCATAAGCAGGGCGGTAAGCGAAGTAATACAATAAAGCTTAAAATCATATATATCAAATGCTATGACGGGGAGAGTAGAGGGCTCGCAGGGCATAAAGCGAGGACGGTTTGGTGAGAGCGTCCGCCCGAGGTCTTTGAAGGACACCCCCGAGCACGCCGCTGACAAAGGCGGTGCGCAGCCTCTGCGTTACGGAGATGATAAGCGGCAGGGTATTTCTCTGCAATTAGGGTGGTATCACGATCACGGTCGTCCCTTTTTTCGGGCGGCCGTGTTTTTTTTAAGCCGATGAGATATACGATCTCGGTTCGGGATCGGTATTGGTATTCAGGAAAAAGTATTCAGGGAAAGGAAGATGAAAATGGCATTGACCGTAAAAAGGCCGAACGGCACTCAGGACATCGTACCGAATGAGGTGAACAAGTGGCATACTGTGGAATCGGTCGTTAAGGATACGGCGGAGCAGTTCGGGTTCAGGGAGATAAGGATCCCCACATTCGAGGAGACGGGGCTGTTTGTCCGCTCCGTAGGCGACACGACAGATGTGGTGCAGAAGGAGATGTATACAGTTTCCTCTGCGGGGGAGAAGACCTATACGCTGCGCCCCGAGGGAACAGCAGGAACGATAAGGGCGATCATCGAAAACGGCATACTCAATGAAGGGCTGCCGCAGAAGGTGTACTACACGCTCTCCTGCTTCCGTCACGAAAAAGCGCAGAAGGGCAGACTGAGAGAGTTCCACCAGTTCGGCTGCGAGCTGCTGGGCTCGGCATCGCCCGCGGCGGATGCCGATGCTATCGCGCTGGCACATAATGTGCTCGACAGGCTGGGACTTAAAAATATCAGGCTGAACATCAACTCGATAGGCTGCCCCGAATGCAGGGCTAAGTACCGCGAGGCACTGAAGGCGTATTTTGAGCCGCACCGTTCGGAGCTGTGCGAGACCTGTAGGGAAAGGCTCGACAAGAACCCGATGCGCCTGCTCGACTGCAAGAGCAAGGAGGATCAGGAGATCGCAAAGGACGCACCTGTTATCACCGATTATCTTTGTGAGGAGTGCGCGGCGCACTTTGAGTCGGTCAAAAAGCAGCTCGGCATCATGGGGATAGACTTTGTTGTAAATCCTAAGATCGTGAGAGGGCTGGATTATTATACACGGACTGTCTTTGAGTTCATCTCGGAGGACATCGGCTCGCAGGGGACTGTCTGCGGCGGAGGAAGATATGACGGACTCGTTGAGGAGCTTGGCGGCAAGCCTACACCCGCTCTCGGATTTGCTATGGGTCTGGAGCGCATACTGCTGACGATGGAGGCTCAGGGCTGTGAGTTCATGGAGCAGAGGACCTGCGACCTGTATCTTGTCTCGATGGGCGATGCGGCTGCGGAAAAGGCTGTTGAGATCACTGCAAGGCTGAGAGAAGAGGGCTTCTATGTAGAGTATGACCTTGTGGGACGCGGGCTCAAGGCGCAGATGAAATATGCCGATAAGATCAGGGCGAAGTATGTTATCGTGATCGGTGACAGCGAGCTTGAGAGCGGCAGTGCAAAGCTCAAGAACATGGCTACGGGCGAGCAGAGCGATATCTCGCTCGGCGAAGCGCTGCTCGATGATTTCGGCGCAAAGTATTATGAGATGATGCTCGATACCGACGACGACTTCAGATCTTTCGTGGAGGCCTTCGCCGATAACGGGCAGGAATAAGGAGGGAGCATTATGAGATGTGACCGATGCGAAATGATACCGCTGACGGAGCTGAAAACGCCTGCCGACTACATGACGGCTGTTGAGGCGTTTATGAGAATGGAGAAGGCGGGAGAGGTAGAAAGGGTCTATGAGAACTACCCGCTGGAGCTGGTATTTGCGGGAATGAACGACCGACGGACGAAATTCTTTCATCAGTTCCGCTGCACGAAATGCAGCACGTTATACGGGATGTTCGTCAATATAACGGCAGGCGGCGAGATAAGGATCAACGAGAAGGTGTTCGACCCTGCCGATTATCCCGACAGGAAGGAAGAGGGCTGATGCTCGGCATACTGCCCGTGAGCTTTGAATACCGCACGTCGCTGTCTCCTAAGCGGCTGGCAAGAAAGCTCGACCGCGACCTTGTCGAGCACAGGCCGACGGTGAACATCATGTCGCAGGGGCGGTTCATGCGGGCGCATAAGTTCGAGAGCTGCTTTTACGGCTGCCGCACCTCGGCAGACAGCTTTCAGGTGTTCCACCATCAGGCCAAAAAGCGCGACGGCGGTACCACGGGATTTTTCGGCAGGATAGAGGAGACTGAATACGGCTCGCTGATAACGGGCTCCTTCCGCAAGCCGCTGTATACCTATGTGTTCGCGGCGGTGTGGACCGCGGCGATACTGCTGATCGTGCTGATGAGCGCGGGAATGCGGGAGTTCGCGGCAGCGGGTGCCTTTGCCGCGGTATGGGCGGCAGGGATAGTGCTGATGTTTTGGGATAACAAGCGGCCGATAGTCAGGGCGTTCATAGAGAACCTTCCCGCTGCGGGAA
>CAMOFU010000242.1 GCA_946613705.1 uncultured Clostridia bacterium | reverse complement strand
GGGCAGATATCGGCATACTCACCGTTTTTCATTCTGAACCCTTTCGGGATAGTACCGAGCTGATGAAACCCTATCTTCTCATAGAGATGTCTTGCCGCAGTATTGCTCGCGACGACAGCATTGAACTGCAAAATGCCAAAGCCGAGCTCCCCCGCCCGCCTGATACAGTCCCTTACGAGCAGCTCGCCGATATGCCTCCCTCGGCATTCGCGGCTGACAGCATAGCTTGCGTTGCAGATATGCCCGCAGCGACCGATATTGTTCGGGTGAAGGATATACAGCCCCGCAACATCTCCGTCATCATCGCAGGCAACAGCTGTAAGGCTCTGGGAAGAAAAGAATTCATCTCCGCTTCTGCTGTCCAGCTCATCCTCCTGCGGAAATGCCGAACCGTCCCTGACGACCTCATTCCAGATCCGTATCATCTCGGGCAGATCGCTCTTGGTATACTCCCTGACTGTCATTAACGTCACCTCTTTAAGCTGTTTTATATATTATAACACAAACGCTTCAACAAATCAAGACTGAAACCGAACTGAAAACACAATTATCTTGACTTTATTATAAAAACATATTATAATTAAATATAGAAACCGAATTATCCGAAAGGTTGGTGATCGGGATGACAAAGCGATGCCCTTGGTGCGGCGAGATCATCTCCCGCCCGGGATTCAGCTCAATGGGCGAATACCGCTGCCGCTGCTGCGGCAAAAAGAGCGCAGTCAAGGTAAGCTCCCTGAGCTACTGGATACCTGCGGCCTTCTCTTTCCTGCTCATCTTCATCACAAGGAGCCCTTATGCTGCGATCTCATTATTGACGATCGTTGCATCTTCATATCTCAACAGCCTGCTCGCTCCGCTTGAAAGGCTCCCGAGAAAATGGACAGCCGTAAAGACTGCCGAGGCCGAGCTTTCGCTGAGCAAGGATATGAATTACTTCAAAAAACGGATAACTTTTCTTGAAGATAAGATCTTTATGATCTGTTTTATCAATGACGACGGCACACCGATATCGCGTTCGGTCGCAGTGGCGGCGGATCATATCAGCTTTGGTGAAAACAACATCGATCTCAGGATAAGCTTCATGCCTTACAACGATCTCAATACTGATTTCTGCAAAGGAACGGCTTTCTGCCTGTTTGAAAACGATAAGCCGCTGTGCAGCGGTGTGCTGACCTGCGGTATCGCTTATCCGCGGTTTGATATCTCAGTATTGCCCGACCAATAAACCCTGAAAGGACATTTGATATATGTCGAAGAAAGTATATGACAACCGTGAGTTGTCGTGGCTGAAATTCAATATGAGAGTTCTGGAGGAAGCACAGGACAGCTCTGTACCGATAATGGAGCGGCTTAAATTTGCATCTATCTATTCGAGCAATCTTGATGAATTCTTTATGGTACGAGTAGGCGCTCTGATAGATCAGAAGCTTTTTGATGATAACGAAAAGGACGGAAAGACTAAGATGCGTCCGTCTGAGCAGCTTGCAGAGATATACTCCCGTGTGAGCAAGCTTGCAGACAGGAAGGACAAGACGTTCCATACGATCTGCCGTGAGCTTGAGCTGAAGGGTGTGAGCCGCAGGAGCTTCAAGAGCCTCAGCCGCTCGGATCAGGACTTTGTAGAAAGATACTGGTCCTATGAGATCGAACCGATGCTGAATGCCGTTATAGTTGATAAAAGGCATCCGTTTCCGTTTCTCGGCAATAACGAGCTGTTCATCTGCGCCAAGCTTGCCAGCAAGGCAGGTCCGCTTATAGGGCTTATCAGCTGCTCGGATAAATTTGAACGGGTCGTTTTCCTGCCGTCGGAAAGCGGTATAGTCAACTATATGCTTATAGAAGATATTATCATGGCATACGCAGACAAGGCGTTTCCGAGCTACAAGATCGATGAACGCTGTGTACTGCGGATAACGCGAAGTGCCGATATCAGTCTTGATGATGATTTTGATATCGAGCTTGACGCACGCCAGAATATGTCGGAGCTGATAAGCAAGCGCAAACGCCTTCGTCCTGTTCGTATGCAGCTCAGCCGAGCCATGCCCGATGATGTTACAGATGAACTGTGTGCAAGGTTCGAGCTTGCCCGCAAGCAGGTGTTCATAGAAAAAGCACCGCTCGATCTCGGGTATGTGTTTTCGCTATGCCCGAAATGCTCTCAGCGAAGCGAGATGTTCTACTCAAAGCGTGAGCCGCAGCTGTCCCGAATGATCGACGAGCAGCGCCCGATGATGGAGCTGATAGATGAGAAGGACATCCTGCTTTCGTACCCATATGAGTCAATAAAACCGTTTTTAAGGCTGCTCGACGAAGCAGCGGCTGATCCTGATGTTGTTTCGATAAAAATGACGCTTTACCGCGTGGCTAAAAATTCAAGGGTAATAAAGGCACTCTGCACTGCTGCCGAGAATGGCAAGGAGGTGTTTGTGCTTGTCGAGCTGCGTGCAAGATTTGATGAAGAGAACAATATCGAGCAGTCTAAACAGCTTGAAGAAGCAGGCTGCCGCGTGGTGTACGGTCCTGCGGGATTGAAGGTGCATTCAAAGCTTTGTCTGATAACAAAGAAAGCCGAAAAGACGGTGAAATACTACACACAGATCGGCACGGGCAACTACAATGAAAAAACAGCCGAGCTGTATACCGATTTCTCGCTGATGACTACGAACAACGATATTGGGCTTGATGCCTGTGATGTGTTCAAGGCTTTGTCAATGGGCGAGGTCGTAGATCAGATGCGTCTGCTGTGGGCTGCACCGCATTGTCTGCAAAACCGCGCTCTTGAAATGATGGATAACGAGATCAGGATCGCAAGAGCCGGCGGCGAGGGCTATGTGGGGTTAAAGCTCAATTCTCTGACCGATAAGGCGCTGATCGACAAGCTGATCGAATGCTCTCAGACAGGTGTAAAGGTCGAGCTGATAATCAGAGGTATCTGCTGCATCGTTGCGGGGATAAAGGGCGTTACGGATAATATCCGTATCGTTTCGATCGTAGGGCGCTATCTCGAACACAGCAGGATATATATTTTCGGGGTAGGCGTAAGGCAGAACGTCTACATCTCATCGGCTGATTTTATGACAAGGAACACTACACGACGGGTCGAGATCGCCGCACCCGTGCTCTCCGATGAGCTGAAGGAGCGTATAACCGATTATTTCCGAGTGCAGTTCTGCGACAACGTAAAAGCTCGAGAGCAGCTTTCCGACCGCAGCTATATCCATGTAAGCAATGACAATATGCCGCTTGACGCACAAAAGCATTTTATTGCAGAGGCTTATGCCAACGTTCCGATGCCAAAGCCGAAGCCGGAGGAGCCTGTAAAAAAAAAGGGCTTTTTCGCACGTCTGATCGAAAAGCTCAGGGGCAA
>CAMOFU010000241.1 GCA_946613705.1 uncultured Clostridia bacterium | reverse complement strand
AAAAGCCGATATGCCTTGATGCCGGGAATACAAATTGGAGCTGTTCGGGATCTTGACGGACAGCTCAGCAGCTTGTCCGCTTGATCCGGTGTGACTGTCTGAGCAGCGTATCCCTCCTTACCGCATCATCAGCGCTCCTGCATCGGCATGGTCTTTGTGAACATTCACCATAATCGCGCTTGGAATAACCTCCCGCTCTGTGCAGCATTACAAAGCGGAGACCTTTTTCTTCAAAAAGCGTTACTTCTGTGCTAAAATCAGCATTAGTATATGAATGCATTCAACAACAACAGTGAAAGGCGGTGAGGATAATGACCGATGAACAGAAGGATCTTGAATTCGTGATGGATAAATACGGGAGAACTGTCAACGGTCTTATTGCCTCAATGCTCGGCTCTCCGTCGGA
The DNA here is from genome assembly GCA_946613705.1 of uncultured Clostridia bacterium. Lineage (GTDB taxonomy): Bacteria > Bacillota > Clostridia > Oscillospirales > Ruminococcaceae > FB2012. The sequence goes on along the minus strand of CAMOFU010000241.1, from coordinate 2,996 downwards.
GCGTGACGACATCTTTCAGGAGGTATTCCTGCTCTACTATACCAAGGAGCTCTGTTTCGAGGACGAGAAGGCACGGCGGTCCTGGCTGATACGGACTGCGATCAACCTGTGCAAGGCGGCCAACCGATCTCCGTGGTATAAACTGCGAAGCGGCGAGGAGTTCGATGCCGACACGCTGGCAGCAGCAGAAGAGCGACCCGAGGAAAGCAGGCTCTGGAGGGCAGTGTGCGGGCTTAAAGAGAAATACCGTCTTCCGCTGTATCTGCATTACTTTGAAGGGATAGCGCTATCGGATATCGCACAGGTGATGAAGCTGAGCGAGGGCGCGGTGAAAATGCGGCTGAAGAGGGCAAGAGAAAAGCTTAAAGCTGAGCTTGAGAGTGTGGAAGATCAAACGGAAAAGGAGGCGGCAGCTCATGAAAGAGAAAGAGAAAAAGAATACATCATACATTCTCCGAAGGCTTGAACCGTCCTCTGAGCTGAAGCGCAGCGTTATGGAGCGTGCGTCAAAGCTCGAAGCAGGCAGAAAGACCTTTGGCGAAGAAAAGACAACAACGGATAACAGAGAGACAAATAAGGAGCGGATAACAATGAATGCAAACAGTACAAAGCAGGCAGCTTATGTTAAAAAGCGTTTTCCCGTTGCCGTGATCTCGGCGGCAGCGTGTGCGGCGCTCATTATCGGGGTAGCAGCAGCGAGCATGAACAAGACCAAGGTAGACACGCTGAACGAGAGCACGTCTTCGCTTTCGTCCGCGGTGCAGACGGAGGTGAAGGACAGCAGCACCTCGTCGGAAGAAGATCCGATCCCCAACCGCGGCGGGTCAGTCTTCGAGGATACCGATAAGCTGACAGTTTACTACGATAACGGCCTTACCTTTACGCAGGACGAGAAGTATATCCCCGACATAGAGTCAATGGTGGAGAAGATAATGCAGTGCCCTGTTCTGCACGGGACCGAGCTGCCGTCGGAACGGACCATAGTGTACTATGCGGACGGCGAAAGGCAGACAGTCGAGCTGTGTGACGAAAGTCACCCTGTCAGGGGCTCCGACTACTCGGCAGGGACCGATCGGGACCTGTTCCTCATCGTCAGAGTGAACGGAACGCAGTACGGCGTGGACTTCAACGATCCGACACTGCTTCTCGATCTGAAATGCTGCACCGAAAGCGACATTCCCATGACCTACGAGAAGAAAAACGGCAGCCGTACCGTGACTGTATACAACGAAGCAGAAGAGAAAAAAGCGTCCGAGCTTATTGCGGACATACGCAGCAGCGGCACGCTGATCTCCGAGGAAGGCAGCCTGCCCTCTGCTGACTGCGACCTGAGCCTTTCCTTTGATGATGAAGTAAAATGCTTCAATATCAGGGTATGGGAAAACGAAGAGATACTTGAGACAGAGATGTACGGTATCTGCGGCGATGAGCCTCATTCAGCGGTCTACGGCAGCGCCCGCAGGTGGATAGACGAATTGAACGGTATCGTTGCTGAGCTCGAAGAGGATACTGAACCGGCGGACTGGATCGAGTCATACTATTACGGCAATAACGAGGTAGTGGGATATATCCGCATTCCCGGGCTGACAAATGCCGACGGTATGCAGTATGTCAACAGTCCTGTCACACAGCACAGCGACAACGAATACTACCTTGACCATGACTGGACAGGCGACCCCTTCGAGGCGGGCAGCATATTTGCAGACAGCGCCGAGCCGATCACCCGTGACAGCAAGCCCGACATCATCACTCTTTACGGAAAGAGCAAACGTGAGCTGGGCTCTATGTTCACACATCTTACAGACCTCAATGACGCATCGGGCGACAGGCTGAACGAATGCTCGGTCATCAAATTCGCAACGACGTGGGACGAGGGACTGTCACAGTACCTTATAATCGGAGCGGGGATCATTGATACGAATTCAGACAGCAGCTTCGACTACAGCGGGTACCGCAGCTTTGACAGCGGCAGATACACGTTTGAAAGCTGGCTCGGCGGCATAAAGGACAATTGCAGGCTGATCCGTGACATAGACTGCACCGCAGAGGACGAATACCTTACGCTTTCAACGAATATCGACGAAGAGAATGCCGACGGCTTCCGCTTTACGGTATTTGCAAGAAAGCTCCGTGAGGGAGAGACATACCCGAGCAGCAGGTTCACGGCCGTCGGGGAGAGCCCGATCGAGACTGAGCCCGTTGAGGACGTGCGCATACCCGAGATCACGGGCATGACCGAGGAGCAGGCTGCCGCCGCTCTTGAAGGAGCAGGACTCAGACACGTCACCGAGTATTCATTTTCCAACGAGGACAAGGGAACGGTAATTGACTATTATGCGCCCTATTACCTGCCCGACCATGTTCCCTCCGACGAGGGTACGCTTGTAAGCAGGGGCGCAGAGATCACAATGATCGTCTCGGGCGGGACAGATGACCTGAGTCTCTGTACCGGTTTTTCAGAGATCGAGGGAGAGATGATGGCGCTGAGGATACCTCTGCCCGATGGTCTGAGCGGTCATTACATATTTAATGCCTTTATTCCCGACACGGATTACACCTACGGATACGATATCAAGGAGATAAGCGGCAGGAAGGAGTTCGTCCTGCCGCTGAAGGGCAGCGGCAAGCATAAGGTCCTTATCGACGGCTGGTATCACAAGAAAAACGATCTCACGCCCGTTGGTCGTTTCAATTATGCCGAGTATGAGGTCGATTTTGATGCTCACACCTGCACCCTGATCGGCGAACTCGGCACCGATGAGCTGATGAAGGCAAAGCAGTGAACAGCAAGGGCTCCCGACGCACCGATCGCGCAGCAATAAGAAAAAAAGCAGCCTCATAGCGAAAGCTATGGGGCTGTAATAATGGTATAGAACAGAGTTTAATTCAGTACAAGCGGGTCTGCCCGATCACTGTGTATCTGCGATCATCTTAACGAACTGCTCGGGTGTCATTTCCGAGCTGTTTACCATCACGCCGTCTATAAGTCCCTTGCC
>CAMOFU010000240.1 GCA_946613705.1 uncultured Clostridia bacterium | reverse complement strand
TTTTTCGGTCGGTATTGTTTTTTAAGTAAATTTATGGTAATATAGATATAATAGTACAAGAATATGATCTGCGATCGGAAGTGAATCTGAATCATGAGAATAAAAGCTATTCTGCTTGCTGCGCTCACGGCGCTCGGTGCGGCAGGGTGCTCGGCGGGAGAGTCGGGCGGCTCGGAGGGGGCTGCTGTGTATACGACGGCAGCGGGCTCGGAAGTGTCCGAGGCGGAAACAACGGCTGCCGCCGATACTGCCGCGGCTGATGATACTTCTGCTGCGGCAGATGATACGTCTGCCGCTGTGACAACGACCGAAGCGGCAGTCACAACGGTCACCGCGGAGACTACAGCAGCCGAAACGGAGCCGTCATCGGCATATGAGAACATCTCCGATATGGACAGGGTATGTTATCTTGCGGGGAAGCTTTCGGGCAGCGGGCTTGTGACAAAGGGCGAAAACGAGCTGCCTTCCGAAGCAGTCGGGGCTGTTGAGGCGGCGGTGGACAGCATCGAGGCCGCGGGGCACAGAGTCTCATTTATAATGATAGACCCCGCGCTGATGTCGGGGGCGGCATACGATGCGGGCAGCGAATACTGCGTGCAGAGCGTGATAAAATCGGTCTACATCGGTGCGCTGGCAGATGCCGAGCCCGACGCGGTCTATGATAGCGGCGAGCTTATCCGCGATGCTGTGGCATACTCGCTCAACGACGCATATCAGGAGCTGCGTGACACCTACGGCTGCGAGCATCTGCGAAGGTGGTGCGAGCAGGCAGGCATCAGCGGCGACATTGCGGACACCGACTATCCCGTGATGACACCCGCAGAGATGATAAAGCTCTGGGGGCGGCTCTACACCTTCTTCGGCACCGATGCGGGTGCGGAGCTTTCGCAGGTCTATCAGAACACGATCGGCTCGGCGGCGGGGCAGCTTTACGGCGGCAGCATCAAGGTGCTTTCCAAGGCAGGCTGGGAATGCGGCGCGGACGATGACGCTGTGAGCTACGATCCCGACGAGCCTGTCCCCGAGTATCTGACCGACGGAGACCCCTACAACGACGAATGTGCAGCGAACGATGCGGGCATAGTATACGCTCCATCGGGAACATATCTGTATGTGATATTCTCCGATATACCGTTCGGGGTGTTCGAGGAAAACACACCCGACAACCCCCTGACCGAGCTTACGGCTGCGCTGTATCGGCTGCACGAGGAAATGGACCGACAATAAAATGAGATCATACCCGATAAAAAACGAGCCTTGCTCCCTTTCGGAGCAGGCTCGTTTTGGCTGTGTTCGGTTCAAAGTCTGGCTGCGCCTGTGTCCCTTGCCGCCTGAGCGACTGCTGCGGCAACTGCTGCGGCAACGCTTCTGTCGAGAGCCGAGGGGATTATGTAATCGGGCGAGAGCTCGTCGTCCTTAACGAATGATGCGATAGCCTTTGCGGCTGCGATCTTCATGGCATCGTTTATCTCACTTGCGCGGACATCGAGTGCGCCGCGGAATATACCCGGGAAGGCAAGCACGTTGTTGATCTGGTTGGGGAAATCGCTCCTGCCCGTACCGACGACTGCCGCACCCGCCTCTTTTGCAAGGTCGGGCATGATCTCGGGGGTGGGGTTTGCCATAGCGAAGATGATCGGCTTCTCTGCCATAGACTTCACCATCTCGGGGGTCACGCAGTTCGGTGCGGACACACCGATAAACACATCGGCACCCTTGATAACATCGGCAAGCGAGCCCTTGCGGAGCTGCTTGTTGGTGATCTCTGCCATTTCGGCCTTCTCGGTATTAAGGCCTTCCCTGCCCTTATAGATCGCACCCTTGCGGTCACAGAGCACAACATCGCTGAGCCCGAGGGCTATGAGCAGCTTGATTATCGCAATGCCTGCCGCGCCCGCACCGCTGGTGACCACCCTGATCTCGTCAAGCTTTTTGCCTGTGAGCTTGAGGGCATTCATCATCGCGGCGAGGCATACGACTGCCGTGCCGTGCTGGTCGTCGTGGAAGATCGGGATATCGCAGACCTCCTTGAGGCGGCGCTCTATCTCGAAGCAGCGCGGAGCGGAGATATCCTCGAGGTTGATACCGCCGAAGGAACCCGAGATGAGCTGAACGGTCCTTACGATCTCGTCAACGTCCTTGCTCTTAACGCAGAGCGGGATCGCATCAACATCGCCGAAGGACTTGAACAGCACGCACTTGCCCTCCATTACGGGCATACCCGCCTCGGGACCGATATCGCCGAGACCGAGCACCGCAGTGCCGTCGGTGATGACAGCGACGAGGTTCGAGCGCCTTGTGAGCTCATAGCTCTTGTTGATATCCTTCTGTATCTCGAGACAGGGCTGTGCTACACCCGGGGTATATGCGAGCGAAAGATCGTCGCGTGTCTCGAGCTTTACACGGCTGACCACCTCGATCTTGCCGTTCCACTGCTCATGCAGTCTGAGTGATTCCTTTGCATAATCCATATTTATCTTTCCTTTCGATCAATTACACAGATCCCAGTCTATCGGCTCTATGCCGTGCTGAGATAAAAATGCGTTCGTGCGTGAAAAATGCCTGTTGCCGAAGAAGCCGTTATAAGCCGAGAGCGGCGACGGGTGAGCAGATTCGAGCACAAGATGCCTGCTCATATCTATCAGCGGCTTTTTGGCGCGGGCATTGCCGCCCCAGAGTATAAACACCATCGGCCGTTCCCTTGCGCTGAGCTTGGCGATGACCGCATCGGTGAGCTGCTCCCAGCCCTTGCCGCGGTGAGAGTTCGACTGCCCCTCGCGGACTGTGAGGACGGTGTTCAGCAGCAGAACGCCGCGCTGCGCCCACTTGGTAAGCTCGCCGCTGCGCGGTATCGGCACACCGAGATCGTTATGCAGCTCGGTGAAGATATTATTCAGCGACGGCGGCGGGGGCACACCCTCGCGGACGGAAAAGCAGAGCCCGTGAGCCTGTCCCGCGCCGTGGTAGGGGTCCTGCCCGAGTATCACCGCTTTAACGCTGTAATAATCGGTATACTTCAGTGCATTGAAGATATCGTACATATCGGGATAGACCCTGTAATGCGAATACTCATATTTCAGAAACTCCCGCAGCTGCATATACCAGCTGCTTCTGAACTCCTCCGCCAGTATATCGTCCCAGCTGTTGCCGATATGCACCATCAGGCGATACCCGTGGCTGCGCCGATAACGATGCCGACCACTATAGCAGCTGCCACAGCCAGCACGATGATCCTCATGATGAGCGGCTTCTTTTCGGTATGACCGTAATTCTGTCCGTTGTTTTTCATAGCTGACCTCCATAATCATGATAGTTACGATTTACGATTATCGGTTTTGATCCCCGATCAACACATACAGGTTTATTGTAGCACATATAAGCTCAAAAATCAATACGGCGTTGT
>CAMOFU010000239.1 GCA_946613705.1 uncultured Clostridia bacterium | reverse complement strand
CAGAAAGGTTTTCCCCAGTAGGTCCCGCAGACAGTAAGGGTAAGTTATCATTTGCGGTGGTACATGGCGGGAGCGGGGATCGTTATTTATCGGGCTGCCCGTTTCTCCAAAACACAAGAAAACGAATACATTACTATGTTATATTATACTCCATCGGCACTCCTTTGTCAAGAGAAAAATTACAAAACGGTAACAGGTGGATGAATTTACCTGAACGGTATTATTTCGGACTTATACAAAGTTCATTTTTCTTTTATATTTCTCTTGATTTATCGGCGCTGCTGTGATATAATATAATTTGTATGACTATGTCTGCGCGGTCGGACAAGAGAGAGGAAAGAGAATAAAGATGAAAGAAAAATCGGGATATCTGAAACGTTCCACCGAGAATATCGGCAAGGAACTGTATCTGAAGCTCTTTGCGGTAGCATTTGCTGCAATGATGCTGAGCTTCATACCGTCAATGATCTTTAACAAGGGCATTTTTCTGTATTACGGAGACTTCAATTCGCAGCAGATGATGTTCTATCAGCACGCCAACGAGGTCGTGCGCGATGCGGGGATCGGCTGGGACTGGGGCACCGACCTCGGCTCGAACTTTATAGGCTCCTATTCCTTTTATCTGCTGGGCAGCCCGTTCTTCTGGCTGTCTACGCTGTTCCCGTTAAAGGCTGTTGCCTATCTGATGCCGTGGCTGCTCTCGCTGAAAACTGCGGTAGCCGCTGTGTGTGCATATGCTTACATCAGAAGATTTGTCGGCAACAAGAATGCAAGCTTCATCGGCGCGATGCTCTATGCCTTCTCGGGTTTCCAGACCTACAATGTGTTCTTTAACCACTTTCACGATGCGACCGCATTTTTCCCGCTGCTGCTGCTCAGCTTCGAGCTGCTCACGCAGGACAACAGGAAGGGTGCCTTTGCCCTTGCAGTCGCGCTGTGTGCTACTATAAGCTACTTCTTCTTTGTCTGCGAGGTCGTGTTCACGGTCATCTATTTCTTTATCCGACTGACCGACAAGGAATTCAAGATGAACCTGAGGATCTTCGGCTGTCTTGCATTTGAAGCTGTGATCGGCTTTGTGATCTCGTTTGCGATACTGCTGCCCGCGGTCATGGAGGTCATAGAGAATCCCCGAGTTGCAAGCTATCTCTGGGGTCTTGACCTTGTTGCTTACAGCGATCATCTGCGCATACCGCGTATCTTCCAGGCATTCTTCATGCTCTCGGATATGCCCGCAAGAGTCAATATCCTCAATTCGGATAAGGCAAGGTGGGCATCGCTCGCGGGCTATCTGCCTATGTTCTCGATGTGCGGAGTGATCGCATTCATGAGAACGAGAAAGAAGACATGGCAGGGCAAGATGATAATAGTCTGCATGATAATGGCCTGCGTGCCGTTCTTCAACTCCTCGTTCATACTTTTCAACAGCAGCTATTATGCACGCTGGTACTTTATGCCGATACTCATTATGTGCCTTATGACCGCACAGGTCATCGACAGGGACAAGTTTGAGCTGCGCTTCGGCTTTGTGCCTACCGCGATAGTATCGAGCGTGTTCGTGGCGATCGGTCTGCTGCCGAAGCAGGTAGACGACAAGGTCGTATACGGAAAGGTGCCCAAGTATCCCGAGCTGTATTATGTTCAGGCGATAGTCACGATAGCAATGACGGTGATGCTGTTCTTTGCCGTATATAAGGTCGCTGTAGACAGGAAGAAGCGCCACTTCACTCTCACGGTGATGACGGTGTGCGCCTGTGCCGTCTGCATGATGTCCTCGGTGATCTACGGAGTGGTGCAGGGCGACGATAATCCCGATTACATCGAGCGTGCGATCAACGGCAGAGAGAATGTTGACCTTTCGGTCTACGACGGGGATATGTCGGGGCAGGAGAACACCTTCTACCGAATAGACACCTCTGAAAACGTGGACAACTGGTGTATGTACTGGGGACTCAAATCCATGAGGACCTTCCACAGCGTTGTACCGACCTCAATAATGGACTTCTACACCTCGATAGGTCAGAAGAGAGACGTTGCCTCTCGAATGGAGACAAAGCTCTATGCCCTGCGCGGACTGTTCTCGGTCAAGTATTACTTCAAGGAATATTCCGACAAGGCGATCAAGGGTGAGGAGAAGCCGAAGGCAAGCCCGACGATAGGCGATATGCCCGACTTTGAATATGTCGGCGACCAGAACAAGTTCTATATCTACAAGAACAAGAACTATGTTCCGATGGGCTTTGCGTATGATACCTATGTGCTTGATGAAGACGTTCAGAAGCTTGAGGAGGCCGAGAAGCCGATACTGCTGATGGACTCGCTGGTGCTGGAAAAGGAGCAGGCAGAAAAGCTTGGCAGCATCATATCGAAGCGTAAGACCTCGACCATCAAGGTCAATCAGGCGCTGTACACCGAATCCTGTGAGAAGAAGCGTGCGCAGAGCTGCTACTCATTCAACTACGATTCACAGGGTTTTGAGGCAAAGATCAAGCTTGATGCAGAGAAGCTCGTCTTCTTCTCGGTACCTTTTGAAAACGGCTGGAGTGCCGAGGTCAACGGAGAGAAGGCAGACATTGAAAAGGTAAGCTACGGCTTCATGGCGGTGAAGGTCCCTGCGGGCGACAGCACGATAACCTTCCGCTTCAAGGCGGGGGGCTCCACGGTCGGCAAGGCAGCGTCCATCAGCGGGCTTGCGATACTGGCGGTCTACTGGATAGCGGACTACAACAGGAGGAAGAACCGCGGAGAGGATCCGTCGATACCGATAGTAACGAGCCTGAAGAAGAAGCTTGGCAAGGGCTGAGCGGAAAGTTCGGGGCAGCAGGAAAGGAAGTCAGAGATGCATCTTGAAGAAAAAACGCTTTCGAGCGAGCAGAGATTTGACGGTATAGTAGTTAAGCTGTTTGTAGATCAGGTAGAGCTTGAGGACGGCAGGAATGCAGTCCGCGAGCTGATAAAGCACCCCGGGGGGGTATGTATAGTACCTGTGAACGACAGGGGAGAGATCTACATGGTGAAGCAATACCGCTATCCGTTTTCGGAGGTCTTAACGGAGATACCTGCGGGCAAGCTTGAATACGGAGAGGATCACCGCACCTGCGGGCTGAGGGAGCTGAAGGAAGAGATCGGAGCGGAAGCGGGCAGGTTTGATTATCTTGGGTGTTTATATCCGACGGTAGCCTACGACACCGAAGTAATACATATGTATCTTGCTCGTGATCTGAGATTTGGAGACCGTCATCTTGACGAGGATGAATTTATAGACGTTATGAAGCTGCCGTTTGAAGAAGCGGTACAGATGGTATACGAGGGGAAATTCCCTGATGCGAAGACGCAGCTGGCGATATTAAAGGCAGCGAAGCTGATAGGAGAAGAATAAAAAAGCAAAAACCGACCGCGAAGCGCATTAAAAGTTTCG
>CAMOFU010000238.1 GCA_946613705.1 uncultured Clostridia bacterium | reverse complement strand
AAAAATCAGGGAGATGATCTTGCATCATGAACAGCAGTAAAAACAAGAACGCGATCGCCTTCGCCGCCGTCGGTGTGCTGATAGCGGCTATCATCGGTGTCATCGCGTTTTCCGCATTCGGCGGGAGCAAGACCGTAAGTGACAGCTCGGCGGCACCCGCACTCACCGCTGCCGCCGGCTCCGCACCGACCGAGGTCAGCACCGCCGATACCCCGTCACAGCAGTCCTCCGTGCCCGACACGGAGAGCTCACGGCAGGAGGTGTCCGAACAGGATGAGAGCAGCAGGGAGTATACCAAGTATTCCTTCCGCAGCAAAAAGCTGTTCGATCAGCATTTCCAAAAGCACGGCTCCGAATTCGGGGATATCACGCAGGAGGAGTATCTCCGCCTTGCCAACGACCTGCTCAATTCGGATTCCGATACGGTGCTGCACAAGACCGAGAAGGAGGACGGCGACGATGTGTTCTTCGATACCGCCACGGGCTATTTCCTCGTTCTTTCCACCGACGGCTATATCCGCACCTTCTTTGTTCCCGACAAAGGCATAGATTACTTCAACCGACAGTAGCCGCGGTTTGTGCCGTTGTAAGGCAACACCGCACGACCCGCGGTGTTGCCTTAGATAAATTGTAAACGGATAGCGCGGTAAATAGTGTTGATTTTTCTGAATTGTTTATGATACACAAATATAGTTCTTGACATTTGGGCAGAATGAATATATAATAAAAATGTGCTGCTGTACGAAAACGTTTTCTGATAATGAAGTTTCAGCAGCCTGCACAGTTATCATTGTTAACATATGTCAACATTGGGTCAAAAATTGAATCAATTCACAGTGAGTTGATGAAATTATCGGCCTGTTATGATATAATAGATTAAATACTGTTCCTTCGGCAGACTGTCGGGGGGTCAAATATACAGGAGGGAATTTTATATGGCAAGGCCAAAAAAGGCAGCGGAAAAGACTATAACGACTCAGGAGCTCAGGGAGCAGTTCCTTGATATCCTGCACGCCGATTTTCAGACTACGCCCGAGGAGGCTTCCGATCAGCAGGTGTATGAGGCGCTCACCCAGATCGTAGTCAGGATAATGAAGGCGAAAAGACACCACTTCACGGTAAAGACCCATTCGGCGGGCAATAAGAAGGTGTATTACCTTTCAATGGAGTTCCTGATGGGACGCTCGCTCAAGACGAGCCTTTACAATCTGGAGATGATAGAGCAGACAAAGGCTGTGCTCGCTGAGTTCGGCATCTCTATCAACGGCATCTATGAGTGCGAGCCCGATGCGGGTCTGGGCAACGGCGGTCTGGGAAGACTTGCCGCCTGCTACCTTGACGGTCTGGCGGCTGACGGCTATCACGCTACAGGCTATTCGATCTGCTATGAATACGGCATCTTCAAGCAGAAGCTTGACGAGGGCTGGCAGACCGAGCTGCCCGACAACTGGCTGCCCGGCGGTTCTGCATGGCTGGTGCCCGTACCGAGCAAGGCTATAGAGGTCAGGTTCGACGGTGAGCTCAAGGAGAACTGGGACAATCAGTATCACCTTGTTGAGCATCAGAATTATACGTCTGTTATGGCAGTGCCTTATGATATGTTCGTTTCGGGCTACGGCAGCGAGGCAGTCTCTAAGCTGAGGCTCTGGAAGGCAGAGGTGTCCTCGTTCGATATGCCGCTGTTCAACAAGGGCGACTACAGCAAGGCGCTGGGTCTGAACATCATGTCGCAGGCTATCACTAAGGTGCTCTATCCTAACGACAACCATGCAGAGGGCAAGAGCCTGAGACTGAGGCAGCAGTATTTCCTCTGTGCGGCTTCGATCGGCGATATCGTAAACCAGCATATGAGCGTTTACGGCACGCTTGATAATCTGCATGAGAAGGTAGCTATCCATATCAACGACACTCACCCGACTCTGGCTATCCCCGAGCTGATGAGAATTATGCTCGACGACTGCGGCTATTCGTGGGATAAGGCATGGGATATCGTAACAAAGACCTTTGCCTACACCAATCACACCGTTATGCCCGAGGCGCTCGAGAAGTGGGACTGCAATCTGCTCAAGAGCGTTACTCCGAGAATATTCTCGATCATCGTGGAGATCAACGAGCGCTACTGCCGCAAGCTGTGGGAGCGCTACGGCGATCAGGAAAAGGTCACCAAAATGTCTATCATCGAGAACAACAAGGTCAAGATGGCGACCCTCTGCGTTCATGCCTGTCACCATGTCAACGGTGTTGCCAAGATCCATTCGGAGATCATCAAGCGCGATACCTTCCGCAATGAGTATGACTATACTCCCGAAAAGTTCACGAACGTTACAAACGGTATCGCATACAGGCGCTGGCTGTATCAGTCCAACGAGGGGCTGACCGCGCTGCTGAGGGAGAAGATCGGCGACGGCTTCCTCAGAGATGCCTCCGAGCTGACAAAATTCAACAAGTTCGCCAATGACGACGAGGTGCTTGACAAGCTCGCTCAGATCAAGAAGGACAACAAGAATGCCTTTGCAAAGTATGTCAAGAACCAGTACGGCGTGGTGCTCAACACCGAGAGCATATTTGATGTTCAGGTAAAGCGTCTGCACGAGTACAAGCGTCAGCAGCTCAATGCGCTGAACATCATCGCACAGTACAATTATCTCAAGCAGAACCCGAATGCCGATTTCGTGCCCAAGACCTATGTGTTCGCGGCAAAGGCTGCACCCGGCTACTATATGGCAAAGCAGATCATCAAGCTCATCTGGAACATTTCTCAGGAGCTGAGGAATGACAAGAGGCTGAACGAGAAGCTGAGCGTTATCTTCCTTGAGGATTACTGCGTATCGCTTTCAGAGATACTGATGCCTGCTGCCGAGATCTCGGAGCAGATCTCCCTTGCGGGAACAGAGGCTTCGGGCACGGGCAACATGAAGCTGATGATAAACGGCGCTGTTACGCTCGGCACTATGGACGGTGCGAATGTTGAGATACACGAGCAGGTCGGCGACGACAACATCATCATCTTCGGTATGAACGTTGACGAGGTGGAGCAGAGAAAGCCCTCCTACCGCCCGATAGACGTATACAATCAGAACGGCATTATCCGCGAGGCTGTAGACTGCCTGACACGCGGCATCAACGGCGAGCAGTTCTCCGAGATCGCAGGCTCTCTGAAGAACTCTGACCCGTATATGGCTCTGGCAGACTTCGAGTCCTATCAGAAGGCACAGGCTTATGCTTCCGAGTGCTACAAGGATCAGAAGAAGTGGCAGAAAATGTCGCTGGCTAACATTGCCAACGCAGGCATATTCTCTGCCGACCGCTCTGTAGAGGATTACGCAAGAGACATCTGGAAGCTCACCAAGTAAGCAGGGGTGAGTCCTGCGGACGGCGAATTCACGGGACGCTCCCGTTGGTCGCTCCACTTTGTGCGGGCGT
>CAMOFU010000237.1 GCA_946613705.1 uncultured Clostridia bacterium | reverse complement strand
CCGATATGAATTTATTCGCTGAATGTCTTGAAATAAATGCGGGTGTATGGTATAATGTAAACAAGTATGTTATATCTGCGGCAGAGGACGGTGAAGAAATGTTTGGCAGGCACTTTGAACTGAACGAACAGACCATGAAGATAGTGGAGGAGATAGGCAGGCATATGCCCGGCGGATTCTTTATCTACAAGGCGGCGCAGCCCGAGGAGCTGCTTTATGCCAACCGCGCTGTTCTGCGGATCTTCGGCTGCGATACTCTTGATGAGTTCCGAGAGCTGACGGGCTTTACCTTCAAGGGTATGCTGCACCCCGACGACTATGCGGCGGCGGTATGTTCGATAAACGATCAGATCGAAAAAAGCGACGAGAACTTTGATTACGTTGAGTACCGCATCGTCCGCAGGGACGGCAGTGTGCGCTGGGTGGACGATTACGGACACTACACCGAATCAGAGGCATACGGCGGGATATACTATGTGTTCATCTCCGATATCACCGAAAAGCGCGAGAGGATGCATTCCGATCTTGCCGTGCGGCAGGCGGTCATCGAGGCACTGAGCGAGTCATACCACACGGTATGGCTGATAAACGACGTTAAGACCGAATCGTTCTCGCTCTACCGCGGCGACACCGACGGCGCTACGATCCATGCTGCCCCGATAAAGGCAGCGCTCGGGAAGATGAGATACTCGCAGGCGAAGGAGCATTACATCGACACGACGGTCGCGCCCGATGACAGAGAGCGGCTGCGGGAGTGTCTGTCAATGGAGAGCATCGTCATGCACCTTGAAAAGAGGCCGCAGTGGTTCGTAGAGTATGAGCGGCTGATGGAGGACGGCAGCATAAGGAACTTCCGCATCGAATTCGCAAAGGTGGATATGCCCGACGGGAAAATGGGCGTGGTATGCGGCTTCAAGGACGTTGACGACGAGATAAAGGAGCAGCGGGCGGTGCAGCAGGCGCTGCTTGATGCCAAGAGGGTCGAGGAGGACAACCGCAGGCTGGTCGAGGAAGTCCAGTCGGCGGCAAAGCTTGCCGACCTGATGGGCTCGGTGGCTTCCCTGCTCTCGAATATGCCTGCCATGAGCTTTTCCAAGGACGCTGAGACAGGCAGGTATCTTGCCTGCAACCAGCCCTTTGCGGACTATGCCCACAAGAGCTCTCCCGAGGAGGTCATCGGGCTGACAGACCACGATATATTTGACAAGGAGACTGCCGACCACTTTGCCGAGGACGACAGGAAGGCGCTTGCGCTGGACAAGCCGTATATCTTCTTTGAGGACGTTCCCGATGCAAAGGGCAATATGCGCAGCTTACAGACGACAAAGCTGAAATTCACAGACGGCTCGGGCAGGCTGTGTACTCTCGGAATGTGCGTTGATGTTACCGAGATGACGAGGATAAAGGAGACCGAGGCGCTCAAGGAGGAGCTGGAGCGGCGGCTGGAGCTGCAGGAGCAGCTGCTCGAGGAGGTGCATCAGCGGGCGAGGCAGGAAAAGCTCATCACGGCGCTTGCCTCGGATTATCGGAGCGTTTATTACATAGAGCTTGACACTGACGAGGGCATATGCTATCAGGCGCACCCGGATATCAGCGACGGCTGCGAGGTGGGGGAGCATTTCAGATACCTTGATGTGTTTACCGATTATGCCGACAGGTTCATAACCGACCAGTACCGTGCGGAGTTCCTGAGATTCATACAGCCCGACACGATAAGATCGGGACTCAGGGAGAACAGGGTCATCTCATACAGATACATGGTCAGCAGGCACGGGCGCGAATCGTTCGAGATGGTGCGCTTTGCGGGAGTGCGGCACCCCGAGGACAGGGACGACCACATCGTCCATGCGGTGGGAGCCTGCTTTACCGACGTTGATGCCGAGACGCGCCGCAGCATGGAGCAGAGCGATGCACTGAGCCGCGCACTGAATGCGGCAGAGGAGGCGAGCCGCGCGAAGACCGCCTTCCTCTCGAACATGAGCCACGAGATAAGAACGCCGATGAACGCGATAATCGGGCTTGACAACATAGCGATAAACGACCCCGAGATCTCGGAGAAGACAAAGGTGAGCCTGAAAAAGATCGGCACCTCGGCGCAGCATCTGCTGAACATCATCAACGACATACTTGATATGAGCAGGATAGAATCGGGACGGATGTCGCTCAAGCCCGAGGAGTTCTCGTTCTCGAAGACTCTCGAGCAGGTGAACACGATGATAAGCGGGCAGTGCGCCGACAAGCTGATAAGCTACGACTGCCGCGTGATCGGCACGATAAGCGATTACTACATCGGCGACGACATGAAGCTGCGGCAGATAATGATAAACATTCTCGGCAATGCGGTCAAGTTCACGCCGCAGGGCGGTACGGTGACCTTCACGATCGAAGAGGTGGCGAGGTTCGACGGCAAGTCAACGCTGAGGTTCGTTATCAGCGACACGGGGATAGGAATGTCTGCCGAATACCTGCCAAAGCTGTTCGACGCATTCTCGCAGGAGGATTCGTCTGCCACGAACAGGTACGGCAGCACGGGACTGGGTATGCCGATAACAAAGAATCTGGTCGAGCTGATGAACGGCAACATCGATGTAAAGAGCGAAAAGGGCAAGGGCACTACCTTCACCGTGACGGTGACTCTGAAGGACTCGGCGCGGAAGGCTGTCCCTGCACGCGGCGAGCTGAAGCCCGATGAGCTGAAGGTGCTTGTGATAGACGACGACCCCATTGCCTGCGAGCACGCGAGCATGATACTCAGGCAGGTCGGGGTGAGCTGTGACACGGCGCTCTCGGGAGCCGAGGGGCTGGAGCTCGTGAACAGGCGCAGTTACAACAGCGAGCAGTACGATCTGATACTCGTTGACTGGAAGATGCCCGAAATGGACGGCATTGAGACTACACGGCGGATACGCTCGGCGGCGGGGCAGGAGCTGGCTATAATCATACTCACCTCCTACAACTGGGACGATGTGGCAGATGAAGCGAAGAAGGCGGGTGTGGACACCTTTGTGCCGAAGCCGCTGTTTGCCTCGTCGGTGCTGGACGAGTTCAGGGAGGCATTCCGCAGAAAGAACGGATCGCAGGCTCCCCGCAGGACAGAGCTGAAGGGCAGGCGCGTGCTGCTCGCCGAGGACGTATCGGTGAATGCCGAGATAATGACGATGCTGCTCTCGATGAAGGAGATGAAGGTCGAGGTAGCGGAGAACGGGCAGATCGCGGTGGAGATGTTCCGCAGTCACGAGGCGGGATACTACGATGCGATACTCATGGATATGCGTATGCCTGTTATGGACGGGCTCGAGGCAACAAGAGTGATACGCGCCTCCGACAAGGAGGACGCGGGGACGATACCGATGATAGCGCTCACGGCAAATGCCTTTGACGAGGACGTTCAGCGCAGTATGCAGGCGGGACTGAACGCTCACCTGAGCAAGCCCGTGCAGCCCGAGGCGCTGTATGAGACGCTGGAGAGCCTGATAAAGTGATCGGCGC
>CAMOFU010000236.1 GCA_946613705.1 uncultured Clostridia bacterium | reverse complement strand
CGCTTGAAAGATACAGCTGGGAGAGGTCGGCAGGGAGACTGCTGAGACTGATAAATATTTATCGGGAGAATGAAAAGAAATGAAAAAAGTGATCCTCAACGGCATATCCCTTACAGGCAGAGAGATATACGGCATTCAAAGATATGCTACAGAGCTGCTGTATGAGCTTGACGGTATCGTGAGCCGCGGAGAGCTCGCCGTGGTCGTGCCTGAGAAGGGTGAAAGGGAGCTGCACTTCAATAATATCGAGGTGCTCAGGGCCGATGTCGATACGGGCAGCAGAAGGGCTGTCAAGCTCTGGAACTGGTTCGGGTTTTCGCGGTATGTCAAAAAACAGGGCGCTCTGTCTATGGACCTTACGCTCGGACTGCCGTTCAACGGGCTCGATATCACCGCTGTTCACGACTGCACGATAGAGCATTGCCGCGAAAATGCCAACACCCTCACCAAAAAGCTCACAAGGCTTTTGTATATCCTGCGTGTATTTCTTAATTCCCGCCGTGCCAAGGCGATCATAACACTCACGGAGTATTCAAGGAACGATATCGCTTCTCTCTACCGTATACCGAAAAAACGGATAGCTATTGTCGGCTGCGGCTGGCAGCATTTTGAAAGGATAGTGCCCGACTTCGGTGTGCTCGATCGGCTCGGGGCGCAGAAGGACAGATACTTCTTTGCACTCGGCAGCAGGCTGTGGCACAAGAACTACCGATGGGTGGCTGAGGCCGCAAGACAGAACCCGCAGTATATGTTCATCGTATCGGGCAGCAGCAGCCTCGGCACGAGCGATACCTCTCTTGACAGCAAACCCGATAACATCATATATGCGGGCTATCTCAGCGACGGCGAGGTGAAGGCGCTGATGACCTGCTGCAGGGCATTCCTTCAGCCCTCGCTCTATGAGGGATTCGGGATACCGCCGATGGAGGCTATGAGCTGCGGTGCCGACTGCATCGTGTCCGACAGGACCTCTCTGCCCGAGGTATATCGGGATTCGGTGTGGTATATCGATCCGCTGAAATATGACGGCATAGATATGGACAGTATAATGTCCGCTCCGAAGAAGGACAGCCGTTGTGTGTTAAGGAGATTCAGCTGGAGGCAATCTGCCGAAAGGCTGTACAGGATAATGAGCATCGTTCGCAGCAAGAGCGAGTGACAAAGGAGTGTTGTATCATGCGTATAGCTGTCAATGCAGCGCTGTTTGAAAACGAGCATAAAACGGGGATACCGATAGCTGTCGAAAACGTA
This sequence comes from uncultured Clostridia bacterium, assembly GCA_946613705.1. Lineage (GTDB taxonomy): Bacteria > Bacillota > Clostridia > Oscillospirales > Ruminococcaceae > FB2012. The sequence goes on along the minus strand of CAMOFU010000236.1, from coordinate 2,310 downwards.
TTGAAGCTGTGGGCGGAAAAGTATCCCGACAATGAATATTTCCTGATCTCCCGCCGCCCGATATATCTTGACCTTGAGCCCCGCGGGAACTGGCATATCATCTCGCAGCCCTTCAAATGGGATAAACGGTTCTTTTCAAAGCACAAGGTCACCTCAAAGCTTTTCGGTCTGCTGTACAAGACGGTACTGCTGCCGATGCTTATAAAGAAATGCAAGCCCGATATCTTCTGGGGTACATGCTATGAGCTTCCCGCAAGGGTAAAGGGCGTGAAATACGTCGTTTCGGTATACGATCTGGCTATGTACCGAATGAAGCAGATAGATACGATCGGCAAAAGAATACTCCAGAAGGTAACTCTGCCTCTGAGCTGCCGCCGCGCCGACAAGATACTCACGATCTCGAGAGCCTCGGCGGAGGATATACATAAGATCCTCGGTGCAAGGAAAAGAAAGATAGCCGTAAGCTATCTCGGCGGTCTCGGCGAGCGCAGCAGCACGAAGCAGCCGTATGACAGCTCGATGAAGCCCGAGCTCAATATAAAGGGACGCTTCATTCTCTTTATCAGCACGATAGAGCCGAGAAAAAATATACTTACACTTATCAGGGCATTTGAGAAATATCTGGACAGATACAAGGAGAACGACCTGTATCTTGTCCTTGCGGGCGGACGCGGCTGGAAGTGCGATAACATCTATGAGGCGGCCGAGACAAACAGATATAGGGACAGGATAATAATGCCCGGGTATATCAGCAGTGAGGAAAAGCAGTATCTGCTCGAAAATGCGTCGGTATTCGCATATCCGTCGCTGTATGAGGGCTTCGGCATACCCGTGCTCGAAGCGTTCGACAAGGGACTCCCCGTCGTAACGACCAACGTTTCATCGCTGCCCGAGGTCGGCGGCGATGCGGCATTCTACATAAACGACCCCGCCGATGCAGACGAGCTTGCTGCACAGCTCCGCCATGCACTGACCCTTTCCGATAAGGAAAGAGCGGAGCTCGCCGAAAGGACAGAAAAACAGCTTGGTAAGTTCAGCTGGGAAAAGAATGCGAAGGAGATAATGCGGCTGTTCAGACGGCTTGCTGACGATGCAGCCCGTGGACGATAAGCACTGACAGACCATAGGAGGACAGGATAATGAGGATCTTTTTTGATGCAGATGCATTCAGATACGAGATGCGCGGCATACCGAAGGTGACGAAATATCTGTTCGATGCCTGCCGCCGTATCGACCCGACGTTTCGGGCATACGGCCTTGCAGACTGCGATCTGTCGGAGCATGATTCCGACAGCATAAGAATGATCGACACGAGCAGATACCCGCCCTCGGAGATCAGGCGCTTTGCCGAGAGAAAGGGTATCGGATACATATACTATCCGTGGAACGGCGGCATTTTGGAAAAGTACAGCTTTTTGAAAGCCGTTATACAGATACATGATATCATACCGATCATCATGAAGGATTATTACCCCATAGTCAGACCGCACGGTCCGCGCGATCTGAAGCACGATCTTGACAGTGTCCGCATAAGGCATCAGTATAAAAAGAATATGCAGCGGGATATCGACCGTGCTGCCATGATACTGGTGGATTCAAAATATACCGCCAAAGCTCTCAGGGAGCACTTCCGCATCGGGAAAATGAAGCTTCTGTATTTTGCCGCAGCCATGCCCGAATACCCGCCATCTCCCGAAAATGCCGCGGCAGATGACTATATCATCTACATCGGGGCATATGAGGCAAGAAAGGGCATAGGGCAGCTTATCAAGGCCTTCAGCTCCGACAAGGTAAAGTGCGGCACCGATGCGAAGCTGGTGCTCGTGGGCAGCAAAAAGCCCCTTGACGCAGAGACCGACTGCCTTATCGGGCAGGGGACGGCCGAGGGACGGATCAGGGAGCTCGGCTATGTCGAGGACAGGAAAGCGGCGGAGCTTATCCGCGGAGCACAGGGGCTGTTCTTCCTTTCGTCGTATGAGGGCTTCGGGCTGCCCGTGCTTGAAGGAATGAAGCTCGGCTGCCCCGTCGTGACTACCGACCGCACATCTATACCCGAGGTGGGAGGCGATGCGGTAATGTATGTAACGCCCGAGGATACCGATGCCGTTGCGGATATGATAATAAGGCTCACGACCGACGGGGACCTGAGACGTGAGCTCACCGAAAAGGGATACCGCCGTGAAGCGCTGTTCACATGGGAAAGAACGGCACAGAGGTTCCTTTCGTTCTTTGAAAATGCCTGACAGGATAAAGCAGCTCTTCAAGAGCCGCCTTGCCCGCAATTCGGCGGCGAGCGGGCTGCTGAAGCCG
>CAMOFU010000235.1 GCA_946613705.1 uncultured Clostridia bacterium | reverse complement strand
CTTTGCGTTCCTGACGGTCAGCTCGGAAGATACTCATTTCCATAATATACCACGCTTGCGACACCGTTCAGATCAACTGTCTGATGCAGGAACATTGTCTCATAGCCCTTGTCGGGACGGGGCGACCAGCTTGTGCCGCCTACCATCAGATCCTTTCGGCTGCCGTTCTCATAGACAAGACAGTATTCGGGTTCGGGGTCGGTGAAATTCCGCTTTTCTCTTTCCTGTTCCGCTCTTTCCCTTTCGGCAGCACCCGAGCCTGTTATAGTAATGGCGGTCTGCGAGAGGTAGAGTATATCATCACCGTGCCTGAACTCCCTGACCTCAACATTCCTGCCGAGCTCGAGCTGCATCTCAAGGCCGTCGAACATTGACGGGGCGGTGTGGTCAAGCGATACTGCACCGTCATAGAGCAGCTTCATATCGCCGTATCTGTCCTCTAAGCAGAGCCACAGCAGCGTGCTGTCCGTATCGCCGAGGTAGAGATCCGTTTCAAAGCTGAACCCGCCGTCGGAGTTCAGTTCAAATGCAAGCTCTCCGTCCGTGTTTGCATGGAGGGAGCTGCGGTCGTGAAGACCCTCTTTATCCTCTGATAACCATACTGTCGGGCAGGCTCCTTCACCAAAGGTGACTGCCATTTCGTTATACTTCCTGCCGAGGTCATCGAGGGGGTCGAGGGTGAACACGGCGTGTGCCATGATGCCGTCGCTCATCACGCTGTCGGCGGTCAGACGGAAATGCTCGTTCTCTACGGCTCTTGCTTCAAAGCCCTCGCCCGAGTAAACTGCTTCTGCCACGCCGAACCGCTCGGCGCTCTCCTTGTGGAACAGAGCGTTGTAGGCGACAGCTCCCGCAGAAACGGTCATAGCCAGAGCAGCGGCAGAGGCTGCGATGACTGCGGCTGTCTTTTTGGGTGTGCGTGCCTTTTTGTTTAAGGTGATGCGTTCTCTGTTCGGTGCCGCAAGGAGCGCTTCGAGCGTGCGGTCTTTAAGCTCCTGCGGAAAGTCTATATCCTCATATGCCTGTCCGATCCTATTCTTCTTTTTCATCATCATCATCTCCCAAAGCTTTTTTCAGCAGCCTGCGCCCTCGGGTCAGCAGACTGGTGACGGTTGACTTTCTGATACCTGTGACACGGCTGATCTCGGCGGTAGACATATCCTCGTAGTAGAACAGGAATATCACATTTTTATACTTATCGGGAAGTGCCGCCACAGCGTCGAACACCTCTGTTCTGCCGAAGCCGCTCTCCTCGGAGCCGAGCCCATATGCGGCATCGAGGCTCTCCTGCGGGTGCCGTCTTCGTTTTCGGAGGATATCCCTGCACACATTGCCCGCCGTCATAACGAGCCAGCCGATCTCGTGTCTCTCGTTTTCGAGCTGCGGTCTTGCGGCAAGCCATTTCAGAAAGGTGTCCTGAACGGCATCGGCGGCATCGTGGGTATTTCTGAGGTAGCTCATGCACAGTCTGAAAACGGCGGGAGAATGGCGCTCATAGAATGCTGCGAGCTCCTCCTGCGGCAGTGTGCGCACATTATCGTCTATCCGCATGAGGTGTCATCTCCTTTCGCTTTCATAGGGTATACGATCTGTGAGGCGGGATTACTGCACAAAGAATCAATAATAATAAAAATAATAATATAAATAAAAATCGTCCGCGGCAATGGCTGTTGAGCACATCGCCGCAGACGATAGCGGTCGCTGTATGGTTGACGGTCGCGGTACTCTGCCGCTCGGGGTTCAGACCTTGTTCACCGTCTTGTTCTTTATTTCGTCGGTGATCTTTGCAACGAATTCCTCGGCGGTCATGGCGACGGTCTTGCTGTCCTGGGTACGGACCGATACCGTGCCCTCCTGAGTCTCCTTTTCACCGATGATGACCATATAAGGCACGCGCTCTGTGTACTGTGCCTGACGGATCATATAGCCGATCTTCTCGTTGCGGTCGTCAAGCTGAACGCGCACGCCCGCGTCATAGAGCATATCGTATACCTTCTCGGCATACTCTGCGCTCTTCTCGGAAACGAGGAGGATCTTCGCCTGAACGGGTGCGAGCCATACGGGGAAGCGCCCCTTTGTCTCCTCGATAAGATATGCCATAAAGCGGTCGAGCGAGCCGAGTATAGCGCGGTGGATAACAACGGGGGTCTTGTCCTGACCGTCGGAGTCGGTATATTTCAGATCGAACTTGGCAGGCAGGCAGAAGTCAAGCTGGCAGGTGGAGAGGGTATACTCCGCGCCCACGGCGGGAACAACGTTCACGTCGAGCTTGGGGCCGTAGAATGCAGCCTCGCCTATCTCCTCGGTGAAGTCGATGCCGAGCTGCTTCAGCACATCACGGAGGGCATTCTCTGCCTTCTCCCACATCTCGTCGTCCTGATGATACTTCACCTTGTCGGCGGGGTCGCGCAGAGAGAGCACGCAGCGGTACTTGTCGATGCCGAAGTCCTTGTAAGCCTCAAATATCAGATCGACCACCTTGCCGACCTCGTCCTTGATCTGGTCGGGAGTGCAGAAAAGGTGTGCATCGTTCTGGCAGAAGTGTCTGCCGCGCTCGATGCCCTTCAGTGTGCCGCTCGCCTCAAAGCGGAAGTCGTGTGCGATCTCGCCGATGCGTATAGGCAGGTCGCGGTAGGAGTGCTTCTGGTTGGCATAGATCATCATATGGTGCGGGCAGTTCATCGGTCTGAGCACAAAGCTCTCGCCCTCTACCTCCATCGCGGGGAACATATTTTCCTTATAATGCTCCCAGTGACCGCTGGTCTGATAAAGCGCAACGGTGCCCACGCAGGGGGTCATGACGTGCTGATAATCGAGCCTGCGCTCCTTTTCCTTGATATAATTCTCCAGCTCCTGCCAGATGGTATAGCCCTTGGGCAGGAACATCGGCAGTCCGCGTCCGACGAGGTTATCGGTCATGAACAGCTGCATCTCCTTGCCGATCTTGCGGTGGTCGCGCATTGCAGCCTCTTCGAGCCGTTTCAGATGCTCCTCGAGCTCCTGTGCGGTAGCGAAGGCGGTGCCGTTGATGCGGGTGAGCATCTTGCGGGAGGAATCGTTCTTCCAGTACGCGCCCGACACGCTGAGCACCTTGAAGGCCTTGAGCGTCTTGGTATAGGTGAGGTGCGGGCCCACGCACATATCGATGTACTCGCCCTGCTGGAAGAAGCTCAGGGGAACGTCCTCGGCAAGATCGCCGATATGCTCGACCTTGTACTCCTCGCCGCGCTCCTGCATCAGCCTGATAGCCTCATCGCGGGGCAGTACGAAGCTCTTGAAGGGCAGGTTCTCCTTGCAGATCTTCTTCATCTCCGCCTCGATCGCAGCAAGGTCGGAATCCGAGAGCTTGACATCGCCCAGGTCTACGTCATAGTAGAAGCCCTTTTCGTTTGCGGGGCCGTAGGCGAACTTGGCATCGGGATAGAGCCTTTTTACAGCCTGCGCCATGATATGAGCCGCAGAATGCCTTATGACGTGCAGCTCCTCCTCCTTGGGGCATTCGCCGACATGGCCGTCGTTGTAGATCACTTTCATTTCTAAAACTCCTTTGTTTTGTTTTTTTTAGCGGTTCGGTATATCCTATT
>CAMOFU010000234.1 GCA_946613705.1 uncultured Clostridia bacterium | reverse complement strand
GCTGCGGGCGCAGTCACCGTTATCTCCAAGAGAAGAAAGTGATCTGCCGCAGAGACTGTGCAGAATCGATCATCAACAACGATCATACAATAAAGAAACAGGCGGTCCGCACCGAGCGGGCCGCCTGTCTGCATATATACTCTTGACAGCGTCCGTCTCGGCAGCCACTCTCTCACGCTCGCCTGCGAGTTTGAGATCCTCCTTGATGCAGCTGTCTGTCCTCGACGGTCTGATCGGACCGGCATCGGAGCTCAGCGCCCCGTCAAAGCTCTCGTACATTCTGCTCTCGGTCACTGCGCATCGGTCAGCCTGCGGTCTTCAAGGCGGACTATCCTGCTGCCGTATGCGGCGCACTCGTCCGAGTGGGTCACCTGAAGAACAGTAAGCCCCTTTTCCTCGTTGAGCCGCTTGAAGAGCTTCATTATCTCCTCACCCGAGGCTTTGTCAAGGTTTCCCGTCGGCTCGTCCGCAAGCAGTATCTCGGGCTCCGTGAGCACCGCTCTGGCTATCGAGCAGCGCTGCTGCTGTCCGCCCGAGAGCTGCGAGGGGTAGCTCCTGCGCTTGTCGGCAAGACCTGTGAGCTCCAGCAGACTGTCAAGGCTCTGCTTGTAGTCGCGTACCTTTCTGCCCGATAGCTCTATCGGCAGGAGTATATTCTCCTCAACGGTAAGGTTCGCCGCAAGGTTGTAAAACTGGAACACATAGCTCAGCTTGAACGAGCGGATCTCGGAAAGCTGCCTGTCGCTCATTCCCCTGATGCTTCGGCCGTTTATCAGGATATCACCCTCGAAATCACGGTCGAGCCCGCCGATAAGATACAGCAGTGTAGACTTCCCGCTGCCAGAGGCTCCCGTAAGCGAGACAAAGCTGCCCTTTTCGATCGCAAGGTCTGCCCCGTCAAATATCAGTGCTTCGTTCCCGCCCGAGCCGAAGCTCTTTTTCAGTCCCTTTATATCTATAACATCGCTCATTTTTCTATCTCCTTACTCGTATTTCAGCTCTGCGGCAGTGTCCATTCTGCGCAGCGCAAGTATCGGTCTTATTGCTGCCAGCATCAGCATTGCGATGAGCACCAGAACAAACGATGCCGTCATCGGAATGTTATAGGATACATCTATCCCGAGGTTGAGCTCCGACATCGCAGTGCCTATCATGCCCGAGAGCAGCACTCCCATAAGCATTGCCAGCACGCCCGACGTGACCGCCGAGAGCAGCGTTTCCAGCATTATGATCTTTGCTATCCTGCGCTTGCTCGCCGCGGTGGAATGCAGCATCGCGTATTTTCGCCGTGACTGCTCAAAGCCGATCGCGGCATTGCTCACCGCACCGAGCAGCGCAAGTATGCAGCCGATGGCGGTGATCGAATACAGTATCGTCATCATTCCTGCCGTGTTCTCCTTATCCTCGGCGATCAGCTCCTCCACCGAGATGATCGTGTATTCGGGGTCCTTTGCCTCCAGCTTTTCTCGCACCGCGGCAATGTCGTCCTTGTTTTTCAGGCTGACATAGATATACGTTATGTATTTGCCGAAATTGTCGTTATAGAACTTCTTGTTCACGACCAGAGTTTCCGAATAGTGGTCGCGCGTATTGCATATACCCTTGACGGTCAGCTTATACACCGAATACTCCCTGCTGCCGTCGGGCTTGTAATCAAAGGTATTGTAATCTGTCAGCTCAAAGCTGTCTCCCGCCTCAAGACTGTATTTTCCCGCTATGACCGTACTGATATAGCATTCGTTCTCCGCAGGCTCGTCACCGAGCTCCTTGATGCTCGTGAACAGTCTGTAGTCGTCGTAGCCCGCTATAGCTATATTCTGCTTCTTTCCGCCGTTGATCCCCGCCGAGCAGAATGTGTTGAGCAGGAACTGAGCATCCGTGATCTCGGGCAGCTCTCTGATGAAGGCCAGCTTGTCCTCCTCTGCGGAAGCATCTATCCGCGCATCAAAGTTGTAAACGTCCGCATTGAAGATCCCCGTTATCGACTGCACGGTAATGAATATCGCCGTTGTTATCGACAGCGCTATAAAGGTAAGCTGTGTGGCGGCAACGGTGCTTTTCTTATATGAGAGCTCGACTGCCGCAAGCTTTGCGCAGGGCATTCCCGCAGCCCTGAACAGCTTCACCAGCAGCTTTGATATACCCTTTATTATCAGCGGGAGTATCATGACCGAGCCTATCGAGAGCAGTGTTATCGCCGCGACCGATACGATCATATCCGATGCGAGCATTCCTGCTGCTATGCCCGCCGCAAGTATGATAAAGCCTGTTACGGTCTTGACACGGCTGAAATGATATGCCGTGTCGCGCGAGGAGAAGATGATGTCGCGCACGGGAGTCTTTACCGCTCTGATGAGCGCACCCGACTGTGCCGCGACCTGAACGACTACCGTCAGCACCATCGCAAGCGGGTATGACCACAGCGGCATACTGTATTCCCTGACTGTTGACTCCGAGAAGAACGCTCCGACCGCAAGATCGCCCGCCAGCAGATAACCCAGTATGCCGACCGCTCCGCCGATAAGACCGTAGACCGCACTCTCGATAATAAGTATCCGTGAGGTCTTTGAGATGCTGCCGCCGAGGCTGCGGAGCGTGCCGATGATCGAGAGCCGCTCGTTGGCGATGTGGCGGGACATGGAGAAGGTCAGGAAAAGCGTCATCAGCAGTATCACCGCAAAGATCAGGAAAAATGCCATGGTCTGACTGTTTATCTCCTCCAGCAGCTCGTCGGTGAGCAGGGGAGTGATGATGTAGTTCTTGCCCTCAAACGTGCTCATCAGCGAAGCTGCGGTCTTTTCAACGTCCAGCTCATCGGGGATATCCACAAGTGCGGCTGAGTAGCCCGTGCTGCTCTGTCCCGAAACGCTCTCGAAAAGCTGTGCGCCGATCAGCAGCCGCGACGAGTTCCCGCGCAGAGATCTGTCATCGGTCACAGCGGTTATCTTTACCTCTGCGGGCTGTCTGTCAGCGCAGGTCACCGTAACGGTATCGCCCTCGCCCACTCCGCATTTCTCCGAAAAGGCCTTCGACACCAGAACACCGTCCTTCGGGTCAAGCACTGTCTCGGTCAGCCCTATGTCATATGCGGCATTCATATCCATACAGCGCACTGAGACGGTGTATTCGCCCTTGTTGGTCTTCATTCTTCCCGAGGCGGTGTTTTGCAGGCATATCACCGTTCCCTCGGGGAAGCCGCTGATATCGGGGTGCAGGCTGTGGCTTTTATCGAGCATCATTATCTCCGAACCGCCGTAAGAGCGCAGCATCATGTTCCTCAGCTCCACCGCAGGTGCATCTCTGCCGCCGATGCTGAAAAGCAGTGCAAAGGCAGAGGCTGCCAGCGCTGTGATTATCGCCAGCGAGCGCAGCGGCTTCCCGAAGATATTCCTTATTATTAGACGGCCGAGTATCGACATCGTATCATTCCTTTACGGTTGATTTGCAGGCATTCATGCTGTTTGTCATAAGTCATTATAGCATATATTGATAATTAATGCAATAATATAACTAAAATTCCAAGGTTTTTTTGAAAAAAAGGATCGTCTGCACCCGACTGCATTTTCTCGGGGCATTATTTACAGAAAGCCGAAAACAAA
>CAMOFU010000233.1 GCA_946613705.1 uncultured Clostridia bacterium | reverse complement strand
TTTCTCAGAACTGCGCCGAATAGTTCGGTGCCTCCTTCGTGATGTATATGTCGTGCGGATGCGATTCCTTTAAGCCCGCTCCCGTGATGCGTATGAACCTTGCCTTCTCTCCCAGCTCTTCTATGTTGTGACAGCCGCAGTATCCCATTCCCGCGCGTATGCCCCCGACAAGCTGGAATATCGTGTCCGATACGGGTCCCTTGAAGGCTACTCTGCCCTCTACACCCTCGGGTACAAGCTTCTTCGAGTTGGTCTGGAAATATCTGTCCTTCGAGCCCTTCGCCATCGCTGCCATCGATCCCATGCCGCGGTATACCTTGAACTGCCTGCCTTGATAGATCTCTACATCCCCGGGCGCTTCCTCACAGCCCGCAAGCAGTGAGCCCAGCATTACTACACTCGCCCCCGCTGCCAGCGCCTTCACTATGTCGCCCGAGTATTTGATCCCGCCGTCCGCTATAACAGGTATGCCGTATTTCGCACAGGCACAAGCCGCATCGTATACCGCCGTGATCTGCGGTACCCCAATGCCCGCTACTACTCTCGTCGTGCAGATCGACCCCGGCCCGATGCCGACCTTGATAGCATCAGCTCCCGCTTCGCACAGCGCTATCGCTGCCTCGGCAGTCGCTACATTGCCCGCAATAACAGGTATGTTCGGATATGCCGCCTTTACTTTTTTAAGAGTGTCTATAACGTTCTTGGAATGCCCGTGCGCAGAGTCGAGCGCTAAAATGTCTACCTGCGCCTCGATAAGCGCCCCTGCCCTCTCAAGCACATCCGCTGTCATGCCGATCGTGGCCCCGCAAAGCAGCCTGCCCTTCTGGTCCCTCGCCGAGTTGGGGTACTGTACTGCCTTCTCTATGTCCTTTATCGTGATGAGCCCCTTGAGAATACCGTCATTGTCAACAAGAGGGAGCTTTTCGATCTTATGCTTCATCAGTATCTTCTTGGCGCCTGCAAGATCTGTGTCAACGGGAGCGGTAACAAGATTTTCCTTTGTCATAACGTCCGAGATCCTGATGCTGAAATCGGTTATGAACCGAAGGTCGCGGTTGGTCAGTATGCCCTCAAGCCTGCCCTTGTCGTCTACTATCGGCACGCCCGAGATCTTGTACTTGCCCATCAGCCTGTCGGCCTCCTCGACCGTCTTGTCGGCTGTCAGCGAGAACGGGTTGACGATAACACCGTTTTCCGAGCGCTTTACCTTATCGACCTCCTCTGCCTGCTGAGCTATCGGCATATTCTTGTGAATGATACCTATGCCGCCCTCACGCGCAATAGCGATCGCCATTTTCGACTCGGTAACAGTATCCATGGCCGATGTCATGATCGGAGTGTTCAGCACGATATCCTTGGTCAGATGCGTGTGGATATCGACCATGTCGGGCGTGCAGTCGCTCTCCCCGGGAATAAGCAGAACATCATCGAAGGTCAGGCCTTCCTTCACGAACTTGTTGTTTACATTTGTTTCCAGCATAGTCATTACCTCCCGTTTCTTTTTAACAACTTAACAATTAACAACCATAAACTTTCTTGTATTCCTATTATTCTACACTATTTTTTATGTAATGTCAACTGATGCACATAAATAAAAGATTAATAATGTATGTACGGGAGAAGGCAGCCTCGCAGCTGCCTTTATACCTTCGCAAACACCGCCGTTATGCTCATTTTTCCGTCTGCGCTTTTCGCAAATATGCTCCCGTTCATCTGCGTCATGAGCGTTCTGCATATGTAAAGTCCCAGTCCGCTGCCCGTCTTCCCCTTCGCGTTCGACCCGCGCCAGAAGCTGTCGAATATGTGCGGCATCTCCTCTTCGGACAGCGTGCAGCCGCTGTTCGTTACCGTCAGCAGCTTGCAGCCGTCCTCGTTCTCTGTCCTCAGCTCTATCTCTGCCCCGTCGCCGTATTTGATCGCGTTCTCCATCAGGTTCTGCATCACCTCTGCCGCCCGCTCGGGGTCGCAGCTGATAAGGCAGTCGGTGTACGGCAGTATCCTCAGCTCGGTATGCGAAAGCTCGTGCCTGTCCGCATATGCCTTCTCTATCCGCCCGATAAGCTCGGATATGTACATCTCTCCCGCCTTCACCTCGGGTACCGCAGGCTCCGCTCCCGCCGTATTCATAAGGTCGGTGGTGTACCGCTCGATCTCCCGCGCACGGTCGTCTATGCTCTTATAGACCTCCATCAGCTTCTCACCGTCCCTGTAAAGCCCGCGCTGCAGCGCACTCGAATACAGCCTTATCGCGGAGAGCGGTGTCTTGATATCGTGCGAAACGGACATAATGAGCGTCTGCTTCTGTTTCATAAGCTCAAGCTCACGGCTGCGGCGGGCATCTATGCTTTCCCGCAGCATCTCCGTGCCCCAGATGTAGCGCCCGAAATACCTGCTGCGGCTCTCCCTGAGCGGTATCGCAAGGTTGCCGCGGCTGAGCTGGTACGGGACCTCGCTCAGCTCGCTGAAGGGCTTGATTATCTGCTGCCTTACATAAAACAGCACCCCGAAGGACAGCAGCGCCCCCGCCGCGATGAACAGGTTCATCAGCAGCCGCCCCCTGTCCGTCCTCTCCTTGTCGGTAAGGGTGTAGTCAAAGCGGTATACCCTGCCCGCCGCACTTCGGAACAGGCAGCTGCCGCTGCGTGAGTAAAACTCCGCTGTGCCGTCATCGGCAGTGACCGCCGTTATATACTCGCAGCCCGAGATATCGGCATCATTGCCCTCAGTGATAACGCGCAGCAGCCTTTCCGCCTCCACCTCGTAGGGTCTCCCCCGCGTGTCGCCGTCCTTGGAATACAGCAGATTGGCAGCTGCGAATATCACGGCAAAAAGCACTGTCACCGCTATGATAAGTCTGTTGAATCGGCTCATACGAACTTATACCCCACTCCCCAGACGGTAAGGATATGCTCGGGCTTTTTGGGGTCGCGCTCAAGCTTTTCTCTCAGCCGCTTGATATGCACCGTGAGCGTTTGCAGCTCCGACTCGGAATCGCTGCCCCAGATATACGAGAACATATACTCCTTCGTCAGCGTCTTGCCCGTATTCTCGGCGAGCAGCAGCAGCAGCTCGAACTCCTTTGCGGTCATCTCAACGGGGTCGCCGCGCAGCAGGGCTGTCCTTTCGCGGCGGTTTATCGTAAGCTCCCCGCATCTCAGCTCATCGAGCGAATAGCGCCGCCTGAACAGTCCCGCTATCTTGGCGAGCAGCAGGTCGATATCGAACGGCTTTTCGATATAGTCATCGGCACCCGTGACTATGCCGTTGAGCTTATCGTTCTTTTCCGTTCTTGCGCTGATGATGAAGACAGGCACATCGCTCGTCCTTCTTATCCTCTCACAGACCGCGAGCCCGTCGATGCCGTTTATCATCACATCGAGCAGGATAAGCCTTGCACCGTACCGCCCGAACAGCTCCACCGCCTTATCGCCGCTGTCCGTACTGCTGACGGTATAGCCCTCGGCTCTGAGAAAATCACACAGCATCCCCGAGATCTCTCTGTTATCCTCCACTACCAGTATATCGACCATTCCTGCCACTCCTTTCACACGCTCATGCTCCATTCCGATTATACCACACCTCACCTGATAATGCAAGCACTGCCCGA
>CAMOFU010000232.1 GCA_946613705.1 uncultured Clostridia bacterium | reverse complement strand
GGTTCGCTCTCCGTTGTCGGCGAGGGAATTGCGCCGCCCGCGCTAGGGCTGCGGCTGTGTTGACTTGATGAAAAAAGTGTGGTATTATATATTATAGAATTGGATATATTTTACCTTACTTGTGAAAGGAGTCTTTTGTATGATAAAAGCAGCAGCCGTTTTTTCAAACAATATGGTACTGCAAAGAAACAAGAATGTCGCTGTCTGGGGAGAAAGTGACAGAGAGGGCAGGGTCACCTGCGAGATCAACGGGGTCAGGGGCAGCGCCGATGTGAAGGACGGCAGATGGTCGCTGCTGCTTCCGCCTATGCAGGCGGGCGGCCCGTTTGAAATGAGCCTTTCGGTTGACGGGGAGGAGTTCGCTCACTTTTGGAACGTTATGATCGGCGAGGTATGGCTCTGCGGCGGACAGTCCAATATGGAGCTTGAGCTGCACAGCGAGAAGAACGGTGAAAAAGAGCTTGCAGCTCTTACCGCCGATATGCCTATAAGATTTTATTATACCAATAAGGTCGGTACCGTTGAGGAGGCTATCGAACGCGAAAAGAATACGGGCTGGGGAGTCTGTGACCCCGAGGGCTCGCGGGCATGGAGCGCTGTAGGGTTCTATTTCGCCAAGAAGCTCTCTGCCGAGCTGGGCGTTACCGTCGGGCTTATCGGCTGCAACTGGGGCGGTACCTCTGCGACCAACTGGATAGACGAGGAGCATATCACAGGCAATGCCGAGCTTGCTTCCTATATGGACGAGTTCAAAAAGGAAACAGAGGGCAAGAGCCTTGAACAGCAGAAAAAAGAATACGATGAATACGTTCGGTACGATAAGGAGTGGAACGAGAAGGCGCAGGAGGTCTATAAGACCGAGCCCAAGATCGGCTGGCAGGAGCTTCAGGATAAGATCGGCAAGAACATCTGGCCCGGACCGCGCAACAGCTTCAACCCCTTCTCGCCCGCAAGAATGTATGATGCGATGCTGATGCGGGTCTGCCCCTATACTCTCGCGGGCTTCCTCTACTATCAGGGCGAGAGCGATGACCATAAGCCGAAGGCATATTATACTCTGTTCACAACGCTTATCCGTCTGTGGAGAGAGCGCTGGGGCGATGACGAGCTGCCGTTTATCTTTGTGCAGCTGCCCGCCTTCAAGTACGCTGCCGACCCCGATTACAAGCACTGGTGCCTTATCCGTGAGGCGCAGATGAGAGCATACAGGACTGTGAAGAACACAGGCATCGCTGTGGCGATAGACTGCGGCGAGTTCGATAATATCCACCCTGTAGACAAGCACATCGTCGGGGAAAGACTTTGCCTCCAGGCAGAGGCGCTGGTCTACGGAATGGACACCCCCGCCTTCGGGCCCATGTACAAGAGCTTCTCAACGGACGGCAGCACGCTCACGCTTTGCTTCGAGCACGCCGAGCAGGGGCTTTCCGCAAAGGACGGCAGGCTCACGGGATTTGAGCTTGCCGGCGCAGACAAGAGATTCTTCCCTGCCGATGCCGAGATACAGGGCAGCTGCATCACGCTCCGCTGCGATGATGTTGATGAGCCCGTATACGCAAGATATGCATGGGGCAATTTCCCCGAGTATTCTGTATACGGGAGCTGCGGGATACCTCTCGCACCTTTCCGCACCTCCATGAACGATGAATGATGAATAATGAGCGGAAGTGATACTGTGAAAAAACGCAAGAGGATAGGTCTTGCTATGGTAAATCCCGAGACGGCTTATCAGAGCCGCGTGCTGGACGGACTTATTACCCAGTGCGAACGCTATGATTACGATATCATCTCGTTCACGCCGCTGGTGGATATCTGGTTCTATAAAAGGGATTACCTCAGCGCGGAAATGAATATTTTTGAGCTGATAGATTTTGATATGATCGACGCACTCGTGGTCGCAGCTATCTCGCTGACGAGAAATGATGACTATGAGGAGGTGCGGCGGTTTGAACGGTTTCTCAGGGAGTATTCCACGAAGCCTGTTGTGTCTGTCGATCTGCCGATGGAGGGCTGCGAGTATATCTCGACCGAGGACGCTCCCGCATTCAGCAGGATAGCTGCACATATCCTTGATGTACACAAGGTCAGCCCCGAGGATATATATGTTCTTACGGGAAGAAAGGATCTTGACATATCGATAAACCGCGTAAACGGCGTAAGGAACGAGTTTGCCCGCCGCGGCTATGAGCTTGACGACAGCCGCGTTTTCTACGGGGATTACTGGTACCCGAGCGGCGCGGAAATGGCAGATCGGATCATCTCGGGAGAGCTGAAAATGCCGAGAGCCGTCATCTGCGGCAGCGACCATATGGCGATAGGCCTTGCCAACCGCCTTGTCAATGCGGGGATAAAGATACCCGAGCAGGTGCTTGTCACAGGCTATGATGCCACGCAGGACGCTGTTACCAATGAGATACCGATAACCTCCTTTGAGCCGAATGTAAAGAGTGCAGCACAGCAGGCGATCAATCTTATCCACCGCAGGATAGACCCCGACGAGCCCGAGATACCCGCCGACGAGCCCGATGAAAAGAGCCTTTGCTTAGGCTCGAGCTGCGGCTGCCAGATAAATCTGAACTATCTGCGCAGCAATCTCCGTCTCTTGATTTACAAGACCGCACACGACTACAGCAACGGCTTTGTGAATGACGATCAGGATATGTCCACCGTCATCGAAAGCTATATGCTCGAACAGCTCACCGCAGCCAAAACACCCGACGACTGCCTTGAACAGATATATCTGCTCACCTACCTGATAAGACCCTACCGAAACTTCTATCTCTGTCTCAGACCCGACTGGCTCAATGCCTACCGCACGCTCCGCCACGGGTATCCCGATATAATGAAGATGGTGATACATACGATACCCGAGGGTCAGCAAGGCAGGGAGGACACCCATATCTTTTACTCGGATACCAACGGCGAGGAGTTCCCGCTGAAAAAGCTGCTGCCCGTGCTCGATGTGCCGAGAGACAAGGCGGGCGTGTTCTATTTTGTGCCTGTGCATTTTCAGGGCGACACGCTGGGCTATGCGGTGCTGCACTGCGACCTTGCCGACAGAGTGAAGCCGACTGCCGTGTTCCGCAACTGGGTGAGGAATGTGAACAATGCGCTTGAAATGATGCGTGCACAGAACAGGCTGCTGAGCTATTCGCTCTATGACAGCATGACGGGACTGCTCAACCGCCGCGGAATGGACAGATCGTATACAAGCCTCTGCCGTGCAGCGGAGGAGGGCGACAGCTGCCTTGCCCTTGTTATAGATATGAACCGCCTCAAGAATATCAACGATACCTACGGTCACGCAGAGGGCGACACAGCTATCATGCAGCTTGCCCACTGCGCCGCGTCCATCGCGTCGGACGACAGGTTCATCGCAGTCCGCGCGGGCGGTGATGAGTTCTATGTTATCGGCTTGGGACGCTTTGACGAAGGTATGGCAGAGCGCAAGCGCGAGGCTCTCCTCAAAGCAGTCTCCCGAATAGATGCTGAAAGCGGAAAGGACTATACCTTCTCGGCAAGCGTCGGCTGCTGCCAAAAACCTTATACCCCGTCGGTGAAGCTCGAAGAGCTGCTCCACGAGGCAGACGTGCAGATGTACGAGCACAAAAAACATATCAAACAGACCCTCCCCTTC
>CAMOFU010000231.1 GCA_946613705.1 uncultured Clostridia bacterium | reverse complement strand
ATATTTATGGTAATGTTTTCTATGGCTGCGATCAGCTTGAAACAGTCAGGATACCAAAAGGTATAACCGTCCTTGGAATTCAAAACTTTGGGAGCTGTATAAATCTTAAAACAGTTATAATACAAGACGGGGTCACCGATCTCGGAATACAAACTTTTTTTAATTGTAAAAGTCTGAAATCAGTAAGGATTCCTGCTTCTGTTACAGAACTGTCAGCAAATACTATTGGCACATATTTACAGGAAGTGCAGATATACGATGAAGAAACAGGCAGCTATCACACTGGGACTGATATAGTTAATTGCGACGGCTTCACGATCTACTGCTACGAGGATTCCGCGGCGCACAAGTATGCCATTGAGAACGAGTTCGATTTTGTGCTCATCGGGCAGGCGGGCGACGTGAACGCCGACGGCAAAACCACGATGAAGGACTACTCCGAGCTGCAAAAATATCTCTCGGGCTGGGACGTGGAGATAGACACCAAAGCCGCCGACCTGAACGGCGACGGAAAAGTCACGATGAAGGACTATGCCGCTCTCCAGCGCAGGCTCAACGGCTGGGAGAACGTATAAGCTTTACACACAGAACTATGCACACGGTCGCTTGCAGCAATGCGGGAGACTGTGTGCTTTTTGTACACACTCATATTATACACTACCCTTTTCCTGTCGGATATCACAGCCCCGCCGCTGCGGTGGTTATTTGAATGCTTGACACGGCTTGATCGTTATAGTATAATGATTACAGCAACATACCGACAGGAGGGATATGATATGAGCATCAAGCAGCCCGATACAGGCAACTCGATGAACGACTATTTTTCTGCGCTTGCGGAATTTACAAGCCGTTCTCACCACCTTGTCGAAGCCGCCGATGAGGAGGAGTTTACCCGTTGGTTCAATGAACTCGTGCAGATAGACAGGCGGGCAATGCTGCTGTTCCTGAGACAGCACAAGGACGAGATCCCCGCCGAGCATATCGCCATAGCTCAGCTCACCTACGAGCAGCAGATATAATACATTAGAACGGTAGAAAGGAACATTGATATGAGGATAGCAGTGACATATGAAAACGGGCTGATCTTTCAGCACTTCGGCAGGACGGAGCATTTCAAGCTCTATGATATCGAGGGCGGCAGGATAGTCAAAGAACAGATAACAGGCACGAACGGCGCGGGTCACGGGGCGCTTGCGGGCTTTTTGAAAAGCGCGGGTGTTGATGTGCTGATCTGCGGCGGCATCGGCGGCGGCGCGCAGTCGGCACTGAGCGCTGCGGGGATAATTCTGTACGGCGGGAACGTCGGCAGCGCGGACAGTGCAGTCGCGGCATATCTTGAGGATAAGCTCGTCATGAACTCCGACCCTGCCTGCGGTCACCACGGCGATGGACATTCCTGCGGAGAGCACAAGTGCGGAGGTGCCACATGAACAGAGCGGAAAAAGCAGTGGAATATAAGCACAGCGGCTTAAACTGTGCGCAGGCGGTGCTGGCGGCATTTGCCGACGAGCTTTCGCTTGACGAAACAACGCTGAAAAAGCTCGGGGCATCGTTCGGCATCGGCATGGGTTCGTTTGAAGCGACCTGCGGGGCGCTGTGTGCAGCGCAGATGATACTCGGTCTGAAGCAGTACGAGGGCAGACCGATACTCTCGGCGGCAAAGGAGGTCTGTCTTGATTTCAAGAAGCTGTGCGGAAGTATTCGGTGCGCCGAGCTGAAAGGCATCGGCACGGGAAAGGTGCTCTGTCCGTGCGACGACTGTGTACGGAATGCCGTAAGGGTGCTCGAAAAGCGGATATAGCCGCCGCAGCGCCTGTACGGGGCATTTCGGATCACAAGCAATATATAACAGCAAAGCCGCTCCTGTCGGAAAGCAGGAACGGCTTTTTTGTTTGTCGGTCAATGCCGATCGCCGATATACCCGTGGATAACGGCAATGCCCATAAACACCGCACAGCCGACCGTCACGAGCAGCGGATAGGCAGCAAGGTCGCTTTCGGGGATAAGAAACGCAAGTATACAGAGTGCGGCAGCGGGCGGGGTGTATACCCCCGTTATCCTCATAAGCATGAACACCGCCGCGACAGCTGCGGCAGCGGCTATAAAGCTGTATGCCCCGAGCTGTATCGCAATATACCTCGACGCAGAGCCTGCTGCGGCGCAAACGGCAATGAATACACAGATCATAACAGCGCGGCGGGGCTTGGGAGGCGAACGCCGAAATTCGGTAAATGCGACCAGCAGCGGAGGCGCGGCGGCAAGCCTGAAGCCGCTCAGGACTGCGGCTGCTATCACTATGCTTCCCTCGAGCCATCTTATCATAAGGTCGCTGATCGCGCGACTGTCGGGCAGCGGCAGAGGGGCTGCTCCTGTCCTCCCCCTCAGTCCGAAATGGACCATAGTCTTTTTCAGCAGTATCACGGCAGCTGTCAGAGTGATCGCCGACACGGGATAGATCACCGAACGGGTCCCCAGCATGACGGGCAGCACGACCGATGATATCATCGGCGCAAAGGTCGTTCCCGAAAGGGCAAGCATCACCGACGCTATCAGGAATGCCAGCGGCATCTGCAAATATAACGGTATCGGAAGAAGCACAACGAGCAGCCCGATGACCGAGCCGAGGCAGATCGAAACAAACAGCCGCAGATCATCCGTGTGCCACGCAAGCTTCGGTGACACGAGCGCCCCTGCCGCTATAGCAGCGATCTCGGGGAACAGCACCTCTCGCTCTCCCGCAAGCTCGGAAACAGCTGCCATGACCGTCACAAGCAGCACCGCAAGGACAGTCGGCAGCATACGTTCAATTCTCAATGCCAATCAAACATCTTCTTTCGCATCATTATCATTATGCTCCGCACGGCTTTCCTCTTGCAGCTTTTCAAGAGTATCGCCGAGGATCTCCTCCCTGAGCGCGGTCAGCCACTCGGAAAAGGAGACAGAGTCAAAGGCATAAGTCTTGTTGAGCTCGTACTCATTATCCGACCAGGTATCGAGCGGAGACTCATTATGCTGTATCAGCGCCTCGAGCTTATCAAGTGCCTTGAACAGCCTTGATTCGGGTGTCTTCTGAGCATTCATCTCATCAAACAGCGCACTAAGCCTGACAGCCGCGTCCTCGGGCAGCGAGGAGAGCCATTCGTCGAGCTGCCTGTCCTCTTCGGTTCGGTCGGAATCGGTTTTGTTAAACGAAGGGATATCGCCCGTGAAGCACTCACCGAGGTCATGCACGATGCACATAGCCGTCACTCTGTCGATATCCAGCTCTCTGAACTCATCTTTCAGCAGAAGTGCCATCAGCGCGACCCGCCAGCTATGCTCGGCAACGCTCTCTCTTCGGCGCTGCGAAGTGGTACAGTGGCGCGGTGTGTCCTTCAGCCTTTCGGCAGTGTGCAGGATATCAAGGTATTCTCTCGGCGACATAGACTTCCCTCCCCGCTTATTGCTGTGTATATATTACACATATGTATTGATTATACAGCAGACAAAAAACAAAGTCAAGTCTTAGCAGACGGCTGGTTCACGGGACGCTCCCGTTGGTCGCTCCACTATGTGCGGGCGACCAACTATAGACACCGCGTCTTTTACTATGTATGATAAAGCACATGGGCTCTCGCATTCTTGGTACAAAGTGCAGAACGTGCAGATCAACAGCTATGTCCGCCGC
>CAMOFU010000230.1 GCA_946613705.1 uncultured Clostridia bacterium | reverse complement strand
CAAGCGTAACTATACCCGGCAGCGTTACAAGTATCGGAGATCATGCATTTGGAGACTGCGACAGCCTTGCAAGCGTAACTATATCCGAAGGCGTTACGAGTATCGGATTCGGTACATTTGAAAGATGCAGCAGCCTTATAAGCGTAACGATACCCGACAGTGTCACGAGCATCGGCGTATATGCATTTTCCGGATGTTACAGTCTTGCAGACGTAACTATACCCGACAGCATTACGAGCATCGGAACTGATGCATTTGGCGACACACCGTGGCTTGAGGCACAGCGCCGCGGATCAGCCTTGGCTATTGCAAACGGTATACTTCTTGACGGAAAGCAGTCTGAAGGTAACGTTGATATCCCTGATGGGGTAAGGATCATTGGAAACGGTGCATTCATCGGCTGCAGCAGTCTTACAAGTATAACTATTCCCGACAGCGTTACAAGTATCGGAGGCGGTGCATTCTCATGGTGCCAAAGCCTCACAGACATAACTATACCCGACAGCGTTGCGGATATCGGAACCGAGGCGTTCGTTCACTGCGACAGCCTTACAAGCGTAACGATACCCAAAAGCGTTACGCACATCGGCGAACAGGCTTTCGGCTACTATATGGAATTTGAAAACTTTCAAATAGTCCCCCTCGACGGCTTTACGGTCAGCGGATACAGCGGCACCGCAGCCGAGAAGTATGCAAAGGACAACGGCTTTGAGTTCATACCGCTCAGGGAAGTTGTTGCGGGCGACTGCAACGGTGACGGCAAGGTGACGATGAAGGACTACTCCGAGCTGCAAAAATATCTCTCGGGCTGGGACGTGGAGATCGATACCGAGGCTGCCGATCTGAACGGCGACGGCAAGGTAACTATGAAGGATTATGCCGCATTGCAGCGCAAGCTCAACGGCTGGAAGGAATAAGGAATGAAGCTTAGCCTTAAAAAACACAGCACCGTAAAACGGCTCGCGGCAGCAGGAGCGGCGGTGCTCATGGCAGTGACGGCGCTGCCCGCACAGCTGCTGCCTGCCGTGACCGTCTATGCGGGGCAGCAGCTCGGTCAGACCGACTTTGAGAACGGGGTCGGGCTGCCGTGGCATATCGTTGAGTCAGCAGCGGGCAAAATGGAGTTCGAGATAGACGACGGCGTTTACAAGGTAAAGATCGTAAGCCCCGGGGGAGCGTCCCGCGGCGGCGAGGACAGGTGGGACTGCCAGTTCCGCCACAGAGGTCTGAAGATCGTTTCGGGGCATCAGTACCGCGTGCAGTATTCCATAACCCCCTCGAATGCGGGCAAGTATTATACCAAGATCGGCAACCTCGAGGGCAATGTTGAGGTGTGGCACAATATGTCCAACGGCTATGACCTCGACCAGCACTGGGACCCCATTCAGATCGGTGCAAACGAGACAAAGACCGTTGATCTGACCTTTACCGCGGGACAGAACGTCGATGTCGCGGAATGGGCGTTCCACCTCGGCGGCGACGGACAGTATACCCAGGGCGACTGCTTCCCCGAGGGGACGGTCATCACCTTCGACAATATGTCGCTTATCGACCTCACCTCGGACGAGAACGATTATGTTGCTCCCGAGCCGTGGGAGCGTGCCGAGATACTTATAAATCAGGTCGGCTGCTTCTCGGGTCGGGCAAAGCGTGCGACACTGCTTTGCACCGATAAGAGCCCTGTCGATATCGAGCTGATAGACGACAGCGGCAAGTCGGTCTGGGAGGGGAAGAGCGAGTATTTCGGATACGATGAGGATTCGGGCGATACCGTCCACACGATAGACTTCTCCGACTTCGACGGCAGCGGCACCTATCACCTTGAAGCCTCCAACGGCGCTGCGAGCCGTGATTTCACGATCGGTGACAATGATATCTGGTCGGGGCTCGTTTACGATTCGCTCAACTATTTCTACCAGAACCGCTCGGGCATCGAGATCAAAAGCGAGTATATATCCTCGGGCGACAAGAATGCCCTCGCCCGTGCCGCAGGCCACCCCTCGGATAATGCGGAGGTGCAGCAGACCTGGGGCTATTCGGGCTCGTCGGGCACGGTAGATGTAACAGGCGGCTGGTACGATGCGGGCGACCACGGAAAGTATGTCGTCAACGGCGGCTTCTCGCTGTGGCTTATGCAGAACCAGTACGAGACTGCCAAGGCGCTCGGCACAGAAAAGGTCTTTGCGGACGGCACCATGGCGCTGCCCGAGTGCAGCAACGGCTATCCCGATCTGCTGGACGAGGCGCGGTACGAGATGGAATGGATGTTCAAGATGATCGTTGAGTCGGGCGACTATGCAGGCATGGCATACCACAAGGCGCATGACGAGACCTGGACAGGCCTCGGCGTTGCTCCCGCGGACGATGACAAGAAGCGAATAATCAAGCCCCCGACAACGGCAGCCACCCTCAATCTCGCTGCCTGCGCAGCTCAGGCGGCAAGGCTCTGGAAGGGCATAGACGACAGCTTCGCGGACGAGTGCCTTGAAAAAGCCAAGCTCTGCTACGAAGCCGCGAAAAAGCACCCCGATATGTTTGCACCGCTCGATGAATCTGTCGGCGGCGGTGCCTACGGCGATACCGATGCGGAGGACGAGTTCTGCTGGGCAGCTATGGAGCTGTTCATCACCACGGGCGACGAGGATTATTTCGACGATACGACCGAGAACAAATTCTTCCTCTCGATGCCGACCTCTCTCGGCGGCGGCGAGAGCGTAGATACCGTCGGCTCCTTTGACTGGGGCAACACGGGCGCTCTGGCGACCCTTTCGGCAGCGCTCAATATGGACCGCTTCGACGGAGAGGACAAGGAGACCGTTGAAAAGGCTGTGACCAAGGCTGCCGACCACTGGCTGAAGCTCGAGAGCGAGCAGGGCTACGGTCAGCCCTATGCACAGTCCACCCTGAGCTACAACGACAGCGACAAGGGCTATATCTGGGGCTCAAACTCCTTTGTGGCAGACAATGCTATAGTGCTGTGCTATGCCTATCTGCTGAACAAGGACGACAAGTATCTTGACGGCGCGATAGGCGGACTTGATTATCTGCTCGGGCGAAACGCGATGGACTACTCCTATGTCACGGGCTACGGCTCGCATACCACCGAGTACCCACACCACCGCTACTGGTCTTATCAGATAGACCAGAGCTTCCCGAAGGCTCCCTGCGGAGTTATGGCAGGCGGCCCCAACTCGGGTATGCAGGACCCGTGGGTGCAGGGCATGGGCTGGAAAAAGGGAGAGATCTCGCCGATGAAATGTTATCTCGACAACATCGAGGCCTGGTCTGTCAATGAGTGTACGATCAACTGGAATGCCTCGCTTGCGTGGCTCACCTCTTTCATCACCGCGTCGGCGGGAGAGATAAAGGCGGGCAGCACGGGCGCACTTGCAGGGGTCGAGAACAACGGCGGCGACGGCAGGTCAAATGAAAACCCGACCTACGATGAGTCCGAGGCCGAGGAGATCGCAGCCTCTGCCGAAAAGGGTAAGTCCTCAGCAAAGAAAGCCGTCTCCGATGCCGACGATGAAGATGACGATGACGGCAAGAGCGGCGGAATGCCCGGCTGGGTCATCGCTCTGATAGTCGTTGCAGGAGTTGTGGTGCTCATCTCGATAGAGGTGTTCGTATTCGAGATGGTGAAGCTGAACAAGCAGAGCAAAAAATAA
>CAMOFU010000229.1 GCA_946613705.1 uncultured Clostridia bacterium | reverse complement strand
CTCTCTGTTTGTAAAACGGATACCCCTCGACCCTAAGAGCTAAAAGTCTTTGGAATAGGGGCGATCTTTGCGAAGCAAAGATTTGGGAACAACCTTTCTTCAGAAAGGTTTTCCCCAGTAGGTCCCGCAGACAGTAAGGTTAAATTATTATTTGCGGCAGGACATAGCAAACTGTGAGTTCACGAAAAATGAGACGGAGGGAGGAACACTAATGATAAAAAAACGCCTCATCAAAGAAATGGGGGACTCAAAGAAGTACATCTTTGGAAATGTTGCTGCCCAGTGGGTGAGTCTGTGCTCGAACATCGTGATGATCTTCGGCTTCGCAAATCTGCTGGAGAAGCTGTTGACCAAGTCGGCGCAGGCGGGCGACTATGCCTTTGCGGTCACGGCAGCGGTCTGCTCGCTGGTGATACGCTTTATCTGTTCGAGGGTACGGGAGCGGTGCAGCTATCTGTCATCTAAGTCGGTGAAGAAAAAGCTGCGCGAGCTCATTTTCCGCAAGCTGCTGCGGCTCGGCACAAGCTACCGCGAGAGCGTGCCGACAAGCGAGATAGTTCAGCTTTCGGTCGAGGGCGTTGACCAGCTCGAGACCTACTACGGGCAGTTCCTCTCGCAGTTTTTCTATGCGTTTTTAGCACCGCTCACGCTGTTTGCAGTGCTGTCGTTCGTGAGTGTGAAGGCGGCTGTGGTGCTGCTTGTCTGTGTGCCGCTGATACCCGGGGCGATCATGGGTGTGCAAAAGCTCGCAAAGAAGCTGCTCGGCAAGTATTGGGGGCAGTATGCGGCTCTGGGCGACACGTTCCTTGAAAACCTGCAAGGCATGACCACGCTGAAGATCTATCAGGCGGACGAGTTCACCACGAAGAAAATGCAGCAGGAGAGCGAGCATTTCAGGCGCATAACAATGAAGGTGCTGACAATGCAGCTCAACTCCGTAACGATAATGGATCTGATCGCCTACGGCGGCGCTGCTCTCGGAGTGGTGCTGGCGGCAAGCGAGTACAGCAAGGGCAGCATAGGCTTTGGAGGGTGTCTTGCGATAATCCTGCTTTCGGCGGATTTCTTTATCCCGATGCGGCAGCTGGGCAGCTTTTTCCATGTTGCAATGAACGGTATGGCTGCCAGCGACAGGCTGTTCAAGGTGATAGACCTGCCCGAGCCCGAGCAGAAGAGCGGCATTATAAGTCCCGAAAATTGTACAATTACTATAGAGGGACTGACATATTCGTATGACGGTGAAAGAGAGATACTGCACGGTATAGATATCGATATCGGGCAGGGCGGACTGACTGCTGTCACAGGCAGATCGGGCTGCGGGAAGTCCACCGTTGCGGGGATACTCACGGGCAGGAACAAGGGCTACGGGGGCAGCGTAAGGATAGGCGGCACCGAGCTTTCCGAGATCTCGGAAGCAAGCCTGATGCAGTCGGTGACCTGCATCTCGCACAACAGCTATCTGTTCAAGGGGACTGTGCGCGAGAACCTGCTGGTCGGCAATTATCATTCCACCGACGATGATATGCGGGCTGCGCTGAAGCAGGCAAAGCTGTCCGATTTTTTGGACAGCGAGCAAGGGCTCGACACACAGCTGACCGAGGGGGGCGGCAATCTTTCGGGAGGTCAGCGGCAGCGGCTCGCTCTTGCAAGGGCACTTCTCCACGATTCGCAGATCTATATTTTCGACGAGGCCACAAGCTCGGTCGATGCCGATAGCGAGTCCGAAATTATGGACACTATCTATGAGCTCGCAAAGACCCGCACTGTAATACTGATCTCTCACCGACTTGTGAATACAAAGAATGCTGTAAAAATATTCACCTTTGAAGACGGCAGCCTTGCCGAGTGCGGCACTCACGGGGAGCTGCTTGCAAACAATGGTCCGTATGCAAAGCTCTGGGAGACACAGCAGGCTCTTGAAAACGTGGGAAGGAGGGGCGCAGAATGAAGAAACGCAGTGCTATCGGCATTATGTCACGAATGATCGGCCTTGTGAAGCCGCTTGCAGGGTTTATGTGCCTTGCGGTCGTCCTCGGCACCTGCGGGTTTGTCTGCGCCGAATTCATCACGGTGATGGGCGGCTATGCAATACTTGACGTATTAAAATTTGAAACACCGTTCTCGCTCGGCGGGGTGTTCGCCGCAGTCATCATCTTAGCGGTGCTCAGAGCTGCCTTCCGCTGCACCGAGCAGTACCTCAACCACTATATCGCATTTACGCTTCTGGCTCTGATAAGAGACAGGGTCTTCAAGGCTCTCAGGCGGCTCTGCCCCGCAAAGCTCGAGGGCAGAGACAAGGGTGACCTGATCTCGGTCATTACCTCGGATATCGAGCTGCTCGAGGTCTTTTACGCTCACACCGTAAGCCCTGTATGTATAGCTGCAATAATGACGGTCATAATGACAGTGTTTATATCTGTCCAAAATATTGTACTCGGAATGATCGCTCTCTGTGCATTCCTCTGTGTCGGTGTTATCGTGCCGATCGTGATATACAAGCTCAGCGGAACAGCCGCAGACGATTTCAGGGCACAGTCGGGGCAGCTCTCGGCATTCGTCCTTGAGAACCTTCGGGGGCTTGACGAGACGATACAGTTCGGAGCGGGCGAACGCAGGCTCGACGATCTGAAGCTCCGTGCCAACAGCCTTGCAGACACGCAGGAGAAGATGAGCCGAAATATCGGGCTGAACTCTGCGATCACCAACTGCGTTATACTTGTTTTCGACCTTGTTATGCTATTCACAGCGATCGCTATGTACAACAGCGGCTCGGTCACGTTTGCGGAAATGCTCATCTCGGTCATCGCGCTGATGTCCGGCTTCGGCCCTGTTGTGGCACTTGCAAACCTCGGGAGCGTGCTTCAAAACACTCTCGCATCGGGAAACCGTGTGCTTGATATCCTTGACGAGACACCTGTTACCGACGAGGTCACCGACGGCAGTGATGTTTCGTTCAGCGGTGCAAAAGCAGAGAATGTCACCTTTGCTTACGGCGACGAAACGATACTTGATGACTTCACTCTCGGCATCGGGCAGGGGAAGATCACGGGTATAGTCGGCAGATCGGGCAGCGGCAAATCAACGTTTTTGAAGCTGCTCATGCGGTTCTGGAGGACGGACAGCGGCAGGATAACGATATCCGATACCGACATTGATCGGATAAACACAAGCTCGCTGCGCGATAACGAAGGCTATGTCACGCAGGACACGCAGCTTTTCCATGAGACTGTCGAGTACAACGTGAGGATCGCAAAGCTCGATGCGACCCGCGACGAGGTCGAAGAAGCGTGCAGAAAGGCATCTGTCCATGACTTTATAATGACGCTGCCGAACGGGTATGACACGCAGGTGGGCGAGCTTGGCGAGACACTTTCGGGCGGCGAGAGACAGCGCATCGGGCTGGCGAGAGCTTTCCTGCACAATGCCCCGCTGATGCTGCTTGACGAGCCGACCAGCAACCTTGACAGCCTGAACGAAGCGGTGATACTCAGATCGCTGCTCGACAAGGACAGCGACAAAACTGTGGTGCTTGTCTCTCACAGACCGTCGGCAATGCGTATCTGCGATGTGACCTACAGTGTGGAAAACGGACGGATGAGCTGAATATCAGCATAGAACACGGAGAAAAAATGCCGATCAAAAAAACAGTATTCATAGTTATAGGCTGCATCTGCCTCGCGCTCGGGACAGTGGGTGTGG
>CAMOFU010000228.1 GCA_946613705.1 uncultured Clostridia bacterium | reverse complement strand
CATCATCAGCGCCGAGGCCTTTTTCACATCGCCCTTCTGCATAGCCCCGACCTCTTAAAACCTGAAATACAGGAACGGATTGAACGAGCCGCTCGCCAGATATGCCAGCGAAACGATCAGCAGCGCAGCCGTACACAGCGGCTCTATAACGATGCCGTAGACTGCGGGCAGCCTTGCCGCCAGCTTTGTCCCCAGCCATCTGAACAGCGGCAGGCTCGCTATCACAAGTATCACGAGCAGTATCGCGTTGTTTGCGAACCAGAACAGGTCATATTTCCCGCCCCACAGCGGCAGCCCGCCTGCACCGAACATATTTTTAAGGTTCTGTATCAGCCTGTCGGTATCCTCAAAGGCGAATATCCCCCAGCCTATAACTATCAGCAGCAGCGCATAGATGTGCCTTATCACTCTCGGCAGCCTGCCCAGCGCCTTGAGCAGGAACAGCTTCTCGCACAGCAGTATCACACCGAAATACACGCCCCACAGCATAAAATTCCAGTTTGCCCCGTGCCAGAAGCCTGTCAGCGCCCACACGATCATAATGTTCACACACTGGCGCACCTTGCCCTTGCGGTTGCCGCCGAGCGGTATGTACACATAATCGCGGAACCAACTCGAAAGCGAGATATGCCACCTGCGCCAGAACTCGGTTATCGAATCGGAGATATACGGATAATTGAAGTTCTCAAGAAAATCAAAGCCGAACATCTTGCCAAGTCCTATAGCCATGTCGGAATAGCCCGAGAAGTCAAAGTATATCTGGAAGGTGTAAGCGATTATCCCGAGCCATACGCTCGCCACGCTCAGCTCCTCCTGTGCCGTGCCCGAGATCTGCTCGAACAGCGCACCGATATTGTTTGCAAGTATGACCTTCTTGCCCAGCCCGACGGCGAACCGCTTTACTCCTCTTGCAAACTGTTCGAGGCTCTCCTTCCTGCTGCCGAGCTGCTCCTCTATCGTTTTATAGCGGACGATAGGCCCCGCGATAAGCTGCGGGAAAAGCGTGACATATGTTGCCAGATCAAGGAAGTTGCGCTGCGCCTTTACCTCGCCGCGGTACACGTCTATCACATAGGACAGCGTCTGGAAGCTGTAGAATGATATACCTATCGGCAGCGTCAGGTCAAGCGGAGTGATCTTCAGATCAAGCAGAGCGTTGGCATTCGTGATAAAGAAATTGGTATACTTAAAAAACAGCAAAAGCCCCATGTTCCAGACGATCGCAAAGATCATCGAAACAAGCGGCAGCTTTGACTTGTATTTTTCCCTGTCACACAGCAGCCCCGTGATATATGCAACAACGATCGAGCCGAGCATAAGGAACACATACACAGGCTCGCCCCACGCATAGAACACCAGGCTGAATACAAGCAGCACCGCGTTTTTCAAAAAACGCGGCACCACATAGTAGCACAACAGCACGAGCGACAGAAATCCGAACAAAAAGGTCGTACTACTGAAAAGCATCTTTCTACTCCGTTATCCTATCAGCTCCGACATTATCTCCATAGCCTTGCTCCTGTCGTCCGAGATGCAGACGAACACATAGTTTTTCGCGCTCGTGAGCAGCGGGTCGCCCAGCTTGGTGAGCTCCGCGGGCTGATAGTTCTCAAACGCCTTCTTCTGAGCCTCGACACGGTTCTTATATGCGTCCATTATCTTCTCCGCAGAATCTATATCCTTGGCCTCGAACACCGCGATCTCCTCCGCAGTCGCTCCGCCCGACCCGATATAGACCTTGCCGCTGTTATACAGATCCGCCTTAACACCCGTTACCTTCTCCACCATATCGGGCTCCAGCGCATTGAGAGTATCCACCCACTTGATCTCGTTCTTGAACCTGTCGGCAGCCGCAGCCGTATCTATCGAAAGCTGCTTCCCGCCGTTGTCATCGCTTGCCGACACAGCGGTATCCCCGCCCGCCGACGAGCTGTCCGAGCCGCCGCAGGACACAAGCCCCGCCGCACATACGGTCATTGCCGCAAGAAGAACACATATCTGTTTTTTCATGGTAAGTTCATTTCCTTTCCTTTGGTTTGATATTTGATATTTGATATTTGATATCAGTTATATCATATCTGCCCGTTCGGGCACGGGCAGTGTGCATAACAGCCCTCAGCTGTGGTCTGCCAGATATTTCAGCCAGATCAGGCAGTAATCCTTCATCAGGTGTATACCGTCGGTCGATGCCTCCTCGGGCAGCGAGCCGTCGGCCTGCCGCAGCGCGGAGTTCACATCAAGATAGGTCGCCCCCGTGTCCGTCGCTACCTTTCTGATATATTCGTTTATCGCATCAACGTTCTCTGTCGTGAATACGGGGTCGGTCGATATCGCCGCCGAGGACACGGGCAGCACCGACTCAATATATATCTTCGCATTCGGCTGAAGCTCCTTGATCCTGCCGATGACCTCGATATAGTTGGTCTGGAACACATCCCAGTACGGCCAGCCGATCTCGTTGATGCCGAACATCACATACACCCGCCCGAACTGCTTCTGAGCCAGCGCATCGAACACAGTGCCGTAGCTGCCGTCGTCCAGCGCTATCGTTGCCGAATCCCAGACCGTGTTGACGTTCAGCCCCGTCGAAGCATAGAAGGTCGCCAGCGGCTTGCCGCAGTTCATGCTCAGCCCGACGGTAAGCGAATTGCCTATGAACACCGCATCGGAAAAGTCGTCTGTTATCTCTGCCGTATCGGGCACCGCAGCGGATCCGCTCTCTGCATTTTCGTCAACGCTTTCCATCCAGCCCGTGTATGCCGTCCTCGTAGTGGTAACGGCGGGAGTAGTCTGTGCGGGTGCCTCCGAGCTGTCGGGCACGGTATCTGCCGTCTGCTCCGTACTGCCGACCGCCGCCGACTCTGCCGCGCTCTGCTCCGCATCCGATTCAGCGCTCTGCCCGCTGCCGTCGCTCACCGTCTCCGCAGCCGACTGCACCTCGGCTGTCTTGACCTTCTCGGCCCCGCCGAATCCCGTGACTGCATTATATACCGCCCATACCGCAGCAAACGCCAGCATAGCCAGACAAACCACGCCCACGGCTCCCTGTATGGCTCTCGATCTTTTCTTTACCGTCGCTCTGTCAGGTCTCATAAAACCGTCCTTTCGGTCTGCCGACCGTCCTTTGATATCACATACATTAATATTATAACACAACCCCGAATTCTTTTCAATAGCAATTTAGATGATTTTCCGCCATATTTCTCCCGCATTTTCGGTACGAATTCACACGCTCACAGCCGCTCTGCCGCATCACGCAAAAAGCCGCCCCCGTCGGGACGGCTCTTCTGAGCTCAGATTATAAACTTCTTTGCCTTGTTTACAATACTACGGTCGTTCTCGTAGGCAAGCACCTGTCCTGCGCGGTCGATCTCCACCCATTTGATCTCGGATATCTCGTCCTCCTGCGGTACGAAATCGGTATTCTTCGCCTTTGCGACGAAATACACCACCACCTTGACCGTATCCTTTCTGGGTGAATATGTAACGGTCTCTCGGAAGGTCGGGTCAAGATTTACCTCTATGCCCGTCTCCTCAAGTATTTCACGTTTGGCAGTTTCTACCTCTGTCTCGTCCCCCTCGACGTGCCCCTTCGGGAATGACCAGTGTCCGCTGTTGATATGCCTTATCAGCAATATCTCTGTGTTGCCGTGATACTTTCTGTACACGATAGCTCCACAGGACTTTTCGTGCAGCATGG
>CAMOFU010000227.1 GCA_946613705.1 uncultured Clostridia bacterium | reverse complement strand
TGCCGCCGCCGTTTGCAAAGGTAACGGTGTACTTCGTTACAGCCTTGTCCTTCCAGATCGCCGTGATCGTCGTGTTCGCATATATGTCGATCTTCTCGCCTGCCGCACCTCTGTCCCACTTGTCAAATTCCTTGCCCTCGGGAGGTGTAAAGGTACACTTCGGCAGCTCATACTTCTGACCCGCTTCAACAGTGTCCTCTGCCATCGTGCCGCTGCCGCCGCCGTTTGCAAA
Source organism: uncultured Clostridia bacterium (assembly GCA_946613705.1). Lineage (GTDB taxonomy): Bacteria > Bacillota > Clostridia > Oscillospirales > Ruminococcaceae > FB2012. The sequence continues at coordinate 3,479 of CAMOFU010000227.1, read as the reverse complement.
GTTTATCTTGTACTTGACAGCCGCCTTGTCCTTCCAGATCGCCGTGATCGTCGTGTTCGCATATATGTCGATCTTCTCGCCTGCCGCACCTCTGTCCCACTTGTCAAATTCCTTGCCCTCGGGAGGTGTAAAGGTACACTTCGGCAGCTCATACTTCTGACCCGCTTCAACAGTGTCCTCTGCCATCGTGCCGCTGCCGCCGCCGTTTGCAAAGTTTATCTTGTACTTGGTGACGGTCGATGACCCGTCGCTCTTCCAGATAGCCTTGACGGTCGTATCGCCGCTGATCTTGACGCTTGCATTCTCCGCGCCGAGATCCCACTTGTCAAAGACCATTCCCGCAGGAGGCGTGAACTTGCACTCGGGCAGCTGGAACAGGCTGATCGAATCGGCTATCCTCGACTCCATCGTACCGCTTCCGCCGTTGTTGTCAAAGGTAACAGTGTAATACTGCACCGTCTGCTGACCGCCGCCCGTTACCATCTGTGCCTCATTGCTGCTGCTCAGAGAGGACGATACGCTCAGCTTGGCATTGTCCGAAACAAAATAATCCGCAGGAGAAGCAGAGCCCATAAAGGTGTTCCAGTTCTTTGTGAACACTCCCGCCTCGTCCTTGAAATAGCCTATCTTAGCGCCCGAGTTGAGCTTGTTCAGCAGGATTATCTGCGAGGCAACTATATTGTTCGCCGTCGAGAAATCGTTGTCCTTGTCGTTGTCGTTATTACCGTAGATCGTCGGGGCACCGCTCAGATAAACGTCGGTAAAGCTGTAGATGCCCGCACCGCTGCGCCCGTAGGCATCAACGGTCGCGTTGTTCGAGGTGATCGTACCGCCCGAGATATACAGCGAGGTCCCGGGCTGGCAGTATATGCCCGCGCCCGCCAGCGCCTGGTTGCCCGTGATCGTGCCGCCGTACATATTAACAGTGCCGCTGTCATTTCCGTCGTTGAATATAGCTCCGCCATAGGTGGCCTTGTTGCCCGAAATGGTGCCGCCGTAGATGTTTACGGTACCGCTGTTCGAGATAGCGCCGCCCTCGGATACACCGCCGTTGCCCGCAGTGTTGCCCGTGATCGTGCCGCCCCTGAGGTTCAGCGTAGCACCGTACAGGTTCTTGATCGCGCCGACTGAGATATGCCAGCCGCCCGTGATCTTGCCCGTGCCTACGCTGTCGCTGATCGTCAGCGTACCGCCGTTGATGAACACCTGCCCCGTCTTGGTAGCAGTTGTCATGCCCCTGTTGATGGTCTTTCCGTTAAGGTCGAGATTAACAGTGGTCCCCTCAAACACCTCGAGCGGCGATGAAGAGATCCCTCCCGTGATGTCCGCGCCGAGCACGATGTCTCCGCCCATCATCATTTCCATCCACAGGTCGTCCCATGTAGTAACGGTCGTTGCAGCCTCGGCTGTGATAAGCCCCGAGAACAGGTCGGCCCCGCCGCTCGCAGGCAGCACAGCAGCCGTCATAGCAAATGCCGCACTCACCGCTGCCGTTTTCAGCAGCAGCTTTTTCAGACCCTTTGCCATTTGTTTTTCCTCCTTTAGCAATGTTGATATTATCCGTAACAATAGCCGATATTTATACTATTTTATTATATCACAATCCCCTTCCCCCGTCAAGGCTATTTCAACACCGCCGTTATATTTTGTTCATTTCTGCCAAATTTTTGGTCAACATTTTTGACTGTATCACAACACCCATGCCAAATCAAAAGCGGGACAGGAAATCACTTTCCCGCCCCGCCGAGCATATCATCGGTCAGCATCAGTTGTAATACATCACCACAGGAGTCCCCAGCGGCACATTGTCATAAATATACTTCGCCGCATCCACGGGCATATTGATGCACCCGTGCGACCCGTTCCACTGGTAAATATTGCCGCCGAACACATATCTCCATGCCGAATCGTGCATACCGATGCCGCACAGCGACACATTATTCCAGTAATTGCAGGTCGTATCCCAGCTATCGCCGTCGGCATTCGTCGCCTTCATACGGTAATTCAGCTGCTTGTCCCACAGCTTATAAACGCCCTCCAGCGTTGTTCTTGCAATAGAGGTCGTCTGTCCCGAAACGATATAGCACTCATATTGCAGCTCGCCCTTCTTATAGTACCAGAACTGCTGATTGGTAAGATCGACCTCCATATAGGTATCGCCAATATCGTCCTTAGCCGATCTTGCCTCGGGCACGCCCGTATATTCAAAGCCCCACTTATTGTAATAAACAGGCTTAACGCCCTCAACGCTCTCGCCCTTTTCGAGCATCTCCACGAGCTCATCGCAGGTCGCATCCTGATATATCCACCAGCCGTACACCGCATCTTCGCTGTGTTCAACTGTAATATCCCCCTGAATGGTAGCCTTGAACTTTCTGTCCTTGCCGTAGGTATCGTACTTTTTGGAAAGCCCCTCAACATACTTCATGCAGGCATCTCTGTCCGCCGTGATATTATTATCCTCATCGACGGTTATGAGGCTTTGCAGCTTTTCGCCCGTGAGCTTCTCGGTGGTATAATCGAAGTCATAGGTTATGCTCATGTTCCATATACTGTTGAGCTTTTCGCACTGCTCCTCAAGGTCTGCGGCAGTGATCTCGGGGGCGATATAGCAGCCCGAATCGGCAGCCGACACCTCAAAATTGCCGACAGCGAACTGAGTCATCAGGTAGCTTTCGAGCTTACTGTAATCCATCTCATCGCCCTGCACGGCCTCGGTGACGGTATAGCCGTCCTTACCGAGCTCTATTTTCGCATTCTGATTTTTGGCGCTGCCCCAATCGGCGGCGGCGAGGAGGGCTTTAAGCTTCTCCTTATCATAGCTGCTCGTATCGGAAAACGTATAATCTGCGCTGCCGAGGTAGCCTGTGAACCATGCATTAGCGTCCTGCTTTTTGAACAGGGCTTCGAGCTGTTCCTTGGTATCATACTTATAATCGACATCGGCGAGCGGAACTGTAACGTCGGTGCCGTCGTGCTTATGGACAACGAAGCTGCCGCTGTCATCGGAATGGAGGAACTGTTTTTCGACCTCTTCGAGAGACATACCGCTGACATTCTTATTATTGATATAGGTATTGGGCAGGAACTTCCCCTGATAATGCGATCTGCCCACGAGATAGGCGACACCTATACCTGCCACCAGAGCGAGAAAGACTGCTGATGTAACGATAAGCGGCACATTTGATTTCTTTTTCCTTTTCCTATTCTTACCTTTGATATTTGCTGCCATTATTATATCTCCTTTTTGATCTTGGCAGGTTTTTTTGTCGCCGACGGTACTTGCCGACGGCCGACCTGTACAAAAATAGTTACACTTTCCTACTCTTATATTATACCACAGAGGTATGATAAATGCAATATGTTAAACTGTGAAAATAACCCACGGCATTTTCAATGATTATTGTTCATTTTATTATGGTAGAGAGGGGCATCGCACAGAGCATCAAAACGAACCGCGAAGCGCATTAAAAGTTTCG
>CAMOFU010000226.1 GCA_946613705.1 uncultured Clostridia bacterium | reverse complement strand
GATTTGAGATCGGATGATCGTAAGAACTATGTAAACAGATCAATAACGGTTGGTGATATATTTGAAAGAAATAAGGCTCTGCTGCCCCTGCCACTTCGGGCTTGAAAGTGTGCTGAAATTTGAGCTCGGCAGGATAGGCGCGGAAAACATTACGGTAAGCGACGGGAAGATAAGCTTCTCGGGAAACGAGGATATGATCGCAAGGGCAAATTATCGGCTCGCAAGCGCCGAGCGGGTGCTGATCGAGCTTGGGACCTTCCGCGCGGAGACCTTTGAGCAGCTGTTTCAGGGTGTCAGGGCGGCGGAGCTTGAACGGTTCATCGGCAGGCACGATGCCTTCCCCGTTAAGGGGCACTGCCTTGACTCAAAGCTGCACTCGGTCCCCGACTGCCAGAGGATAATCAAAAAGGCGGCAGTCGAACGGCTGAAAAGCAGGTACGGCATCAGCTGGTTCGAGGAAACGGGAGCGGTGCATCAGTTACAGTTCGTGCTTAGAAAGGATATCTGCTCGCTGTATCTCGACACCTCGGGTGCGGGGCTGCACAAGCGCGGCTACAGGCAGAATTCCAACGATGCGCCGATCAAGGAAACCCTTGCGGCAGGCATCATCGACCTTGCAAGGGTCAGGGCGGATACATTGGTCGCAGACCCGATGTGCGGCTCGGGGACATTTCTGATCGAAGCGGCATACAAGGCAATGAACATAGCCCCCGGGCTGAGGCGGCATTTTGCGGCGGAAAGCTGGGAGCAGCTCGACCGAGCGATCTGGAAGCGGGAAAAGGAGCAGGCGCTTGATGAGGTGAGACGGGACTGCGGCTTCAAGGGGTACGGGTTTGACATAGACCCCGAGGCAGTCATGCTCTCGACCGACAATGCAAAGAAGGCCGGCGTGATCTCGCGGATAGAGGTCACAAGGCGCGGGATAGCGCAGTTTGAACGGATAAAGGGCGCGACTGTTATCGTCAATCCGCCCTACGGCGAAAGAATGCTGGAGATCAGAGAGGCCGAGGAGCTTTACCGCGAAATGGGAGAACGGCTCTGTCCCTCAAAGGAGGAGCCCTGCTTCATCATCTCGCCGCACGAGGAGTTTGAGAAGTTCTTCGGGCGCAAGGCGGACAAAAAGAGAAAGCTCTACAACGGCATGATAAAGTGCGAGCTGTTCATGTATTTCAAGTGACCGACAAGAGGAGCAGGATCATGGATAACACCTATTCTATGCCCGATAAGGAGCTTGCTTCGATAATAGGCCTGTTTACCGATGACGGTATCATCGGGTGCAGATGCATCGATACAGGCAGGGGAGAAAACGACTTCCGACTTGTGGTACTCGTGCAGACCTCTTCGGGCAGGCTGGTCGTTAAGCTGGCGGACAATGATTTCACGAATGCGGAAAGAATAGAAGTATGGCAGCGCACAGCCTCGGAATACCGCGGACTTGGATACTATGCGCCCGAGATTTATGCCGACAGAAAGGGACAGTTCCCGACAGTGAGCTTCCGCGGGCGAAGCTGCACTGCCTATGCAGAGGAATACTCGGTATACAAGCCCGCCGAGGACAGAATGTCGGGCGGCGAACAGGAGCCGCAAAGCGACAGCGAGTATATGCGCGAGGCATGGATAATGACCGCAAAGGCCGCAGCAAAGCATTTCGATCACGCGCCATTCCCATCGGCTTACTGTATGTTTGAGACCTTCTGCCCGAGCGACAAGACCGACGAGGTGCTTGAGGCTGCCCTCGAATGGAAGCAGGCTGCCGATGCACTGCCCGAGCAGTATGCGGAAAGAGTCGGGAGACTGTGGCAGCTGTGGCTTGAGAACCGCATAGAGCTTGAAAGCATCTACAGGACGCTGCCGCGCTCTGTATTTCAGGGCGATCTGAACAGCAGCAATATCCTGCTCGGTGAGGACGGCAGCTTCAAGGGAGTGTGCGACTTCAACCTCTGCGGACGTGAGGTCGTGATAAAATATCTGATGGGAGAGAACAATCAGGCCGAGCCCGAAAAGCTCTTTCGCGTGCTCGAAGTGTTCTCGCAGCACTACGGGTTTTCGGAGGCGGAAAAGAATGCTGTGCTGCCGATATACCGCTGCATAACGCCCTTTTGGTGGTGTGCGGGCAAGGAGCTCCGCGATGCCGAGGGGGAAAAGGATAAGGAAAAGATCGATGCTCTGCTCGGCAAGGCAGAGCGTATACTGACCGAGGATATCGACTTCAAGAGCCATATGACCGATAAGACTCACAGCCTTTGAGCTGAGGACTTTGATACGGAGGAAATGACATGAATGACAGAGTGAAACAGACCTGCCGCGAGCTGAACGAGGATTGCCGCAAGCTCGATGAGGGCGGTTACAAGGTGAATACAGGAAAATACAAGGTCGAGCAGTTTATGAAGCTCGGGCTGCTGCGGCTGTTTGTGTATCTGGGGACACGGGGCAAGGCGCTCAGTGCGGAGGAATCGGTGTTCATCGGTGAATTTATGGGGCGCAGCTATACAAAGCAGGAGCTGGTAAAGCTCGTAAGGGCGGACAAGCTGCGTGTTGATGATGTTATCGACACGGTGGTCATGCTCTGCGCACCGTTCGCCGAGGCGGAGTGCGACGGGTATATCGGCGGCGGCTCGGGGCGGCTGATAGCCGCCGTGAACAACATCGCCCTCGACTTCATCGCCTGCGACGGGAACAGCACAAACGAGGAAACAGCAGTGCTCGGCAAGCTTATCTTCCGAATGAAGAACTTCACGGGCAGCTACCTGTCGGCAAGGGGCAGCACCACGAAGGCTGCCAAGCCCGAGGAGCCCGAGATGTGCGCTGCAAAAGAGGCAGTCGGCAGTCAGCCGAACGAGGAGCCCGAGCCGACGCTTGACGAGCTCATGGACGAGCTGAATGCCCTTGTCGGGCTGGAGAACGTAAAGAGCGAGATATACAGCCTGTCGAACCTGATAAGAGTGCGGGAGATGCGCGAGGCACGGGGCTTCAAGCAGCCAAAGATATCGCTTCATCTGGTGTTCACAGGCAGCCCGGGCACGGGCAAGACCACCGTGGCAAGGCTGATAGGCAAGATATATCACTGCCTTGGCGCGATCTCACGGGGCAAGCTGGTGGAGGCAGACCGCTCGATGCTGGTGAGCGGCTATGTCGGGCAGACGGCTATCAAGACCAAGGAGCTGTGTGAGAGCGCCCTCGGCGGAGTGCTGTTCATCGACGAGGCATACACCCTCACCTCCCAGCGCGGGCAGAACGATTTCGGCATAGAGGCGGTGGAGACACTGCTCAAATTCATGGAGGACAACCGCGACGATTTTGTTGTTATCTGCGCGGGCTACACCGACCTGATGGAGGAATTCCTGTCCTCCAACCCGGGGCTGAAATCGCGCTTCAACAGGTTTATCGACTTCCCCGACTACACCCCCGACGAGCTGACCGAGATCTTCCGACTGCGCTGCGACAGCTACAAGCTGCACATCGAGGACGAAGCGCTTGAATGTGCAAGGACGTTTTTTGAGGAACGCTGCCGCAGCAAGCCCGAGAGCTTTGCGAATGCAAGAGATGCCCGCAACTACTTTGAACGTGTTATAACCCGACAGGCCGACCGCCTTGCGCCTATGAGCTCGCCGACCGACGAGCAGCTGATGACGATAACCGTTGAGGACGTGGTGGGAGTTATCCTGTAAACAGATCACCAAACCGAACAGATAAAAAAGCGGTATGCCTTTTTTCGGGCATACCGCTTTTATGTTCTGCTGTTTCAGTCGGTCAGGACTGCG
>CAMOFU010000225.1 GCA_946613705.1 uncultured Clostridia bacterium | reverse complement strand
GACGGAAATGTTTGCGGCTGAGGGACGGAAATGCGTTCGCTGCGCTCACTGTTTCCTGTGTGTGCGGGAGGAGCACTTTCAAGGCGCTGCGTTTTGTTTCTCTTTGATAGATTTGCTTGTAATTATTGGACAGGCGCTCTTTGTGCTTTTTGTGCAGCGCCTTGTCGTCGCTGCGCGCCGAGCGAGACTCTGTCTCGCGCTCTGCAATGGGGCGCTGCCCCCTTGACCCCTGCAATGGGGCGCTGCCCCCTTGACCCCCGCAAGCCTTTGAAAAGGCTTGAGCGAAACTTTTAATGCGCTTCGCGGTCGGGCTTTTACGCCGTTTTGCTTTGCGGTCGTATTTTATTGCTATTTATAAAGGAATGATGTATTATTATGGAAAATCAGTTTTTCGTCGATTCGGATTCTTTGTCCGAAAAGGCTCTGGCAAAAAAACATAAACTCGAAAATGACCCCTCCTGCCGTACAGATCATATGAAGTATATGGAGGGTCAGGAACAGATAAAGTCCGATATAATGGAGAAGGTCATGAGTCAGGTGGAAAGCTATGACCCGAGCATCTATACCGCAAATGATGTGATGAGAGCCCTCGATAAGCAGAACCCCTCCGTCGAGGACCTGAAAGCTCTCCTGTCTCCCGCCGCCGAGCCGTTTCTCGAAAAAATGGCCGAGCGGGCAAGAATTGAGACCCGTAAGCATTTCGGTAATACCGTCTATCTGTTCACTCCGCTGTATATCGCTAACTATTGCGAGAATTACTGCGTTTACTGCGGCTTTAACTGCTATAACGATATACGCAGGATGAAGCTGTCTATGGAGCAGATCGAGCATGAGATGAAGGTCATCGCTGACAGCGGTATGGAGGAGATACTTATTCTTACAGGCGAAAGCAGGTCTATGAGCGATGTGAAGTATATCGGTGAGGCGTGCAGACTGGCAAGAAAGTATTTCCGTATGGTGGGCATCGAGATCTACCCCGTAAACGTGGAGGATTACAGGTATCTGCACGAGTGCGGGGTCGATTACGTTACCGTGTTCCAGGAGACCTACGATACGGTGAAGTATGAGACGCTGCACCTTATGGGTCACAAGCGCGTATGGCCGTACCGCTTTGAGGCGCAGGAGCGTGCGCTGATGGGTGGTATGCGCGGAGTGGCAGGCTCGGCTCTGCTGGGGCTCTCGGATTTCAGGAAGGACGCTCTGGCGAGCGTGCTGCATATGTATTATTTGCAGAGGAAGTATCCCCATGCCGAGATATCGCTCTCCTGCCCGAGACTGAGGCCGATAATCAACAACGGAAAGATAAACCCGCAGGACGTTGGCGAAAGGCAGCTCTGCCAGATACTCTGCGCCTACAGGATATTCCTGCCGTTTGCGGGGATAACCGTTTCCTCGCGCGAGAGCAAGAGCTTCCGCGACGGGATAGTGAAGATCGCGGCTACGAAGATCTCGGCGGGAGTGTCCACGGGGATAGGCGACCACGAGAGCAAGTACACGGGAAAGGAGAGCGAGGCAGAGGGCGACGAGCAGTTCGAGATAAACGACGGACGCTCGTTCAGGCAGATGTACGACGATATGTCGGGCGAGGGTCTGCAGCCTGTGCTGAACGATTATCTTTATGTGTAAGGTCATCTGCGTAACGAACAGAAAGCTTTGCGGAGAGGGCTTTTTTGAGCAGATCGAAAGACTCGCACGGGCGAAGCCCGACAGGATAATACTGCGGGAAAAGGATATGAGCAGCGAGGATTACCGCGAGCTGCTCGGCAGGGTAAGCAGCATATGCAGCAAATACGGCACGAGACTGACTGCGCACACGTTTGTTGATGCGGCGGTCGGGCTCGGCATCGGCTCTGTACACCTGCCTCTTGACCGTCTGGCGGAGATGACAGGGGAGCAGAAGCAGCACTTCACCGAGATCGGCTGTTCCTGCCATTCTGTGAGCGATGCGGTGCGGGCCGAGGAGCTGGGTGCCGACTATATCATAGCGGGGCACATTTTTGAGACTGCCTGCAAGGCGGGGCTGCCCGCGCGGGGGACTGAGCTGATAAAGAGCATCACCGAGGCTGTTGAGCTGCCCGTATATGCGATCGGCGGGATAAATGCGCGGAATGCGTGGGAGGTCATCAGGGCGGGTGCTGACGGTGTCTGCGTGATGAGCGGAGCGATGACGGCGGCAGATCCCGGATCGGTCGTTCACGGGCTGAGGAGGGCTGCGACGGCGACGATCACCCCGACGCAGCTGTGCCTATACGGGATCATCGGTCCCGTTGGTATCATAGGTCCCGACGGCTCCGCAGGGCTCACCGAGCGGGCCGAGGCTGCGCTGCGCGGCGGCGTTACGATGCTGCAGCTGCGGGACAAGGGGGCATCTCACGACAGGCTTGTCAGCGAGGCTAAACAGCTGCTGCCGATCTGCCGCAGATACGGTGTGCTGCTGATAGTGGACGATGACTGGCAGGCGGCGCTTGAGGCGGGTGCGGACGGAGTACACGTCGGGCTGAGCGACACACCTGTGGGAGAGATACGGGAGCGTGCAGGCAGGGGCTTCATCATCGGAGCTACTGCGAAGACCCTTGAGCAGGCAGCTGCGGCGAGGGAAGCGGGAGCTGACTATCTGGGGTCGGGGGCATTGTTTGCGACCTCGACGAAGCCCGATGCTATACGAATGGACAAGGCGCTGTTCAAGGATATAGCTGACCATGCGGGTATACCCGTCGCTGCGATCGGCGGGATAAATGAAAGGAACATCGGCACGCTGCATGACATACACGCCTCGGGCTTTGCAGTCTCGGGAGCTGTTTTCGGCAGCGAGGATATCGAAGGGGCGGCAAGGCGGCTGCGGAAGCTGGCGGAGCAGCTCATCGGACAGGGATAGGACACGGCATACGACACACAACGGAAGGAGCAGACTACATGAAAACTGCATTATCTATAGCGGGCTCGGACTCGAGCGGCGGAGCGGGGATACAGGCTGACATCAAGACGATGCTGGCGAACGGAGTATATGCGATGACGGCGGTGACGGCGCTGACGGCGCAGAACACTGTGGGAGTAACGGCGGTAACGGAAGTCTCGCCCGATTTTCTTGCGGCGCAGATAGACGCGGTATTTACGGATATATTTCCCGATGCTGTAAAGATCGGCATGGTATCGTCGGGCGGGCTGATAGAGACGATCGCGGACAAGCTCACGCAGTACAGGGCGGGAAACATCGTGCTTGACCCTGTTATGGTGGCGACGAGCGGGGCGCGGCTCATCAGCGAGGAAGCGATAGGCACGCTCAAGGGCAGGCTTATCCCGCTGGCGGACATCATCACGCCGAACATACCCGAGGCGGAGGTGCTGACGGGAATGGAGATAAAGACCGAGGCTGAGATGGAGCAGGCTGCAAAGAGGCTGTTTTCCGAATTTGGCTGCGGGGTGCTGCTCAAGGGCGGGCACAGTGTGAACGATGCGAACGACTATCTTGTTACCGCTGATGGGGGCATCTGGCTGCACGGCAGGCGGGTGGACAATCCCAACACACACGGCACGGGCTGCACGCTTTCGAGTGCGATCGCGGCGAATCTGGCAAAGGGCTGTTCGCAGGCAGAGGCGGCGATGAAGGCGAAGAGATACATCTCGGGCGCACTTTCGGCGATGCTCGATCTCGGCAGCGGGAGCGGGCCTATGGATCACGGGTTCGATATAGGCAGCGTTTACAAGCAGTGAGCGCCGACAGGCAGGTCGGGGCAAAAGAGAGAAGAGTAGAGAGAACAGACAGATAAGGTCAGGGGCGGCAGATGGACAAGCTTGGAGTATTAA
>CAMOFU010000224.1 GCA_946613705.1 uncultured Clostridia bacterium | reverse complement strand
ACGGGGAAGTGCTCGGCGTTTACCGCAAGACCCATATCCCCGATGACCACTACTATCAGGAGAAGTTCTACTTCACCCCGGGGAATACGGGCTTTAAGGTCTGGGACACCCGCTTCGGTCGGATAGGTGTAGGCATATGCTGGGACCAGTGGTTCCCCGAAGCGGCACGCGCTATGGCAGTCATGGGGGCAGACCTGCTGTTCTACCCCACCGCCATCGGCTCCGAGCCGATACTCGGCACCGACAGTATGCCGCACTGGCAGCGGACGATGCAGGGGCACGCTGCCGCAAATATCGCACCCGTTGTCGCCGCCAACCGCTTCGGCACCGAAACGGTCTCCCCCTGTGAGGAGAACGGCGGACAAAGCTCGCAGCTGTGCTTTTACGGCTCGTCCTTCATCACCGACGAGACAGGTGCAGTCGTCGGGCAGGCGGACCGCTCGGGCGACAGCGTGATAATGTACACCTTCGATCTCGGAGAGATCCGCAGGGCCCGCCTTGAATGGGGGCTCTTCCGCGACCGCCGCCCGGAGATGTACGGTGATATCGTAAAATAACGAACAGCCACATATCGGCAGATCTGCAAAGCCGAACACGATAAGGAGGATTTCCAATGCCAAGAATGTTAGTAGTAGACGACGAGATGAGGATAAGGCTCATCATAAAGGAGTACGCCGAGTTCAACGGCTTCGAGGTGGTCGAGGCCGAGGACGGTATGGATGCCGTTTCTAAGGTCAAGACTCAGGACTTCGATATCATAGTTATGGACGTTATGATGCCCAAGCTCGACGGATATTCCGCCTGCAAGGAGATCAAGAAGATCAAGGAGATCCCCGTTATCATGCTCTCCGCCCGCGGCGAGGAGTACGATAAGCTCTTCGGCTTCGAGATAGGTGTTGACGATTATGTCGTCAAGCCCTTCTCTCCCAAGGAGCTGATGGCAAGGGTCAAGGCTGTCATGAACCGCGTCAAAAGCTCACAGAAGCAGGAGGACGTTATCACCTACGAGGGGCTGTGCATAAACTTCACCGCCCGCGAGGTGACGATCGACGGCAAAAAGGTAGCCATGACACCGAAGGAGTACGACCTGCTGTTCTATCTGGTCAAGAATATGAACATCGCCCTCTCCCGCGAGAAGCTGCTCGAGGAGGTCTGGGGCTTCGATTTCTACGGCGACGACCGCACGGTCGATACTCATATAAAGATGCTCCGCAACTCACTGGGACCGTACCGCAACCTGATCGTTACACTGAGAGGAATGGGTTACAAGTTTGAAAAGATCAGATAAGTCCGAAAAGCAGGGAAAGGGACGCACTCTGCGGTACTATGTGGCATGGTATTATATCGTGTTCACCGTACTCGTCATCGTGCTGCTGTGGGTGTTCCAGTATTTCTTTCTGGCAAGATATTACCGCTCGGCAAGGATAAGAGCCGTCAGCAATGTCGGCAGTATGCTTATAGAATCGTATATGGAGAACGATATCGACGGCGGAATGAAACGCGCCGCCTTCGATAACAGTATGTGCATAGTCGTCACAGATTCGGGCGGGGCGCTCATCACGGGCGAGAACAATCTGGGCAGCCTCTCCTATTTCATGCGCGACAGAGTCGATTCTGCGGGCTACTATATGCATCAGCTCAAGCAGGAGCTTATTGAGAGCGGTCAGCCCGAGCTTACCAAGATAATGAAAAACCACGCACTCAAATCAGAGGAGATAATCTACTGCCGCAGCTTCGAGACGAGCGAGAGCAGCGAGCCGTATTATCTGTATATCGAAGCCTCGGTCGAGCCCGTGGACTCTACCGTGAGCATAATCCGCGAGCAGCTCGTGTATATAACGATCATCATTGCAGAGATGGCATTCATACTCACGCTGTTCATCTCCAAGCGCCTCTCCGACCCGATCGTCAACCTTACCAAGAAGGCAAAGAAGTTCGCCGAGGGTGATTTCACCGTCGATTTCGAGGAGCACGGCTATACCGAGATCACCGCGCTCTCAGAGGTGCTCGACAAGGCCGAGGACGAGATAGGCAAGGTGAACAAGCTCCGTCAGGATCTTATCGCCAACATCTCTCACGACCTGCGCACACCGCTCACTATGGTAAAGGCATATGCCGAGATGATACGCGACCTTTCGGGTGATGACCCCGTCAAACGCGCCGAGCACCTCGGGATAATCATTGACGAGGCAGACAGGCTCTCCAACCTTGTAAACAACATTCTGGAGCTGTCCAAGCTCGAAAGCGGCACCATAGAGCTCAGCTGCTCCGAATTCTCGCTGCACGACAAGATACACGATGTCCTGACCCGCTATACACTGCTTATTGAGGAGCAGGGCTATGATATAGCCTTCGAGCCCGACGAGGACAGAAAGGTCTATGCCGACCCCGACAAGCTCGATCAGGTGCTCTATAACTTTATAAACAATGCGATCAATTACAGCGGCGAGAAAAAGATCATCCGTATCCGCCAGATCAACAGCGAAAGCTGCACCCGCATCGAGGTGGAGGATAACGGCAAGGGCATCTCAAAGGAGCTGCTGCCGAAGGTGTTCGACAGGTATTACCGCGGCGAGAAGATAAAGCGCGATATCGTCGGCACAGGGCTCGGGCTCTCGATCTGCAAGGAGATACTCAAACGGCATAATTTCGCCTTCGGCGTGCTCTCCGAGGAGGGCAAGGGCAGCACCTTCTGGTTCGAGATACCCACCGACCGCGAAAAGAAGGACTGACACTCAGAGGGGAAGATCTTTACGGACACATCATTACTGATAGGTAAACAGATAGCGATAATGTTCATCATCATGCTCCTTGGCGGAGCGTGCGGATTCAAGGGCATCATAACCCGCAGCGGGCTCAAGCAGCTCTCAACAGTGGCGCTGCATATAGTCAATCCCCTGCTCATCTTTATGTCCTATCAGACCGATCTCAACCGCAAGCTGCTCGGCGGACTGGCATGGTCGTTCGGGCTTTCTGCCATATCGTTTGCTGCGGCTATAGCCTTCTCAACGCTCGTTATCCGCCGCACCCGCCCCGACTTCGAGCTGGAGCGTTTCGCAAGCATCTACTCAAACTGCGGCTTTATCGGCATACCGCTGATAAACGGGATCTACGGTCAGGAGGGCGTGCTGTACCTCACTGCATATATTACTCTGTTCAACCTGCTGGTGTGGACCCACGGCTATATGCTGATGAAGGGCAGCCGCGACTTCAAGGCGTTCCTCAATGCACTGAAAAACCCCTCCGTCATCGCTGTCGTCATCGGACTGATCTGCTACCTCACCAACCTCCGCCTGCCCGAGATACCCGCTTCATCACTCGAACTTGTTACCTCGATGAATACTCCGCTTGCAATGCTGATAGCGGGCGCAACAGCCTCACAGACAAATCTGCTGAAGGCGATGAAAAACTCGGGGATATATATAGTGTGCGGAATGAAGCTTATCGCTGTCCCCGCACTCTGCTATGCGATAATGCGCCTTACTCATGCCCCCGAGCTCGTGGTGATGACGCTTACTGTCGCCTGCGGCTGCCCCGTCGCAACAACAGGCACGATGTTCGCTGTGCTGTTCGACAAAAAGCCCGAACGCTGCTCGGAGTTTTTCGCCGTGACAACTGTACTGTCAGGCCTGACCCTCCCCCTCCTCACCGCCATATGCATAAAACTGTCCTAGCGGACGGCTAGTTCACGGTCCTCGCGGACGGCGAGTTCACGGGACGCGGCTTATTGCCGCTTACACAGCGCGGGCGACGAACATAGGACACCGCGTCTTATACTATGTATAGTAAAGTACATAAGCTCTCGCATTCTTG
>CAMOFU010000223.1 GCA_946613705.1 uncultured Clostridia bacterium | reverse complement strand
CGCAGCTCAACTCCTACTGCCGCAATCAGGTCGCGCGCATTGACCTGCCTGTGCTTGCGAGGATATGCGATTACCTCGGCTGCGAGATAAGCGACATTTTGAAATATATCCCCTCCAACGAATAACAGCCCCCTTGCAAAAAAGCAAAGGGGCTGTGTTTTATTATGCTGAGGTGCTCATACCGTGATCTCGCCGAGCACCTTGCCGACGCTGTCGTGTATCACAAGGTCGCACTCGCTGTCCATGGGGGTGGGGTCGCGGTTTATCAGCACAAGATCGTTGCCGCGGAAATAGCGGATAAAGCCCGCCGCGGGATAGACCGTGAGCGAGGTGCCCGCGATGATGAGCGTGTCGCAGGAGGCTATCGCCGCAACCGACTTGTCGATGCAGTCCGAATCGAGCGACTCCTCATACAGCACCACGTCGGGCTTGATGAGCCCCCCGCACTCGCACCTCGGCACACCGCCGCAGTCCTTCACGAACTCCGCAGTGTAGCTCCTGCCGCACTTCATGCAGTAGTTGCGGTGTACAGAGCCGTGCAGCTCGTAAACCTTTTTGCTGCCCGCCGCCTGATGCAGCCCGTCGATGTTCTGCGTGATGACGCATTCGAGCTTGCCCTTCTGCTCCATTTCTGCGAGCTTGTAGTGTGCGGCATTCGGCTTCGCATCGAGCGCAAGCATCTTGTCGCAGTAAAAGCGGTAGAACTCCTCGGTCTTCTTCATAAAGAATGTGTGCGAGATGATCTGCTCGGGCGGGTAATCATACTTCTGATTGTAGAGCCCGTCCTGCGAGCGGAAATCGGGTATACCGCTCTCGGTAGAAACTCCCGCTCCTCCGAAGAACACGATCTTGTCCGACGTATCGATGATCTGCTGTAGGGTCTTCATTTGTCAACACTCCTTTTCGGCTTTTATTATCAGATATCAAATAAGGTATGCACATTGAAAAGCTCTGCGCGGTCATATATACTCTATCCCCGCGCGCTCGAGCTTTGCCCGACGCTTCTCCGCTTTTTTTCCGCTGAACACGGTAGCCGTTCCGCTGCGCACTATCCTCACGGCTATCCCGCGCTTTGCCGCGCCCAGAGCCGTTGAGGTGACACAGCCGTATTCGTCCAGCCCGCAGAGATGCAGGGTGTCTATCCCGAGCCTTTTGATAAGCTCCCTCAGCCCGGCGTTTGAAAGAGCATCGCCGACAAGCTTGTCAAAGCAGTGCTCGGTGACGATGTCAAGTCCGCTGTAAAGCTCCGCGCCCTCGGTCCCGCGGATAGAGTAGCCGAAGAGCAGGCGGTTGGTCGGAAGGTCCTGTATGATATGGCGGATATATATTACCGCCGAGCCGCTGCCGTGATACCTGTGTATCAGCTCGTTCACCGCCCCCACCAGTGCGGGTGTGTCATATGCGAACCGCTTCATTCGCTTCTCATACAGATAATCGTTCTGCATATCAATTACTATCAAGGCTGTTTTCATAAGCTCCCCCCAAGCTGTCATTTTCTTCTCTTTTCAAGAACGTAACACAGGATAATGAAGGCAGTAAGCACCGCAAACACAATAAGCGAAACGGGGCCGATAGCTATTTCATAGATGTTCTCAAGCATCCAGTAGCCCGTGAACAATGCAAGCAGAAGCTTCATTCTGTCGCATAACCGCATCAATGCGTCATTGCCCTTCCTGCACGCCCGTACCGACACCGCCTCGCATACCGCCATGAACGGCACGGCGATGATGACCGGCAGGAACACCAGCCATTTATCGTAATATCCTCCTAAATTCTCGAACCACGCCTTCCCGTGATGCTCGTCGGCCAGATCGTTGATCGGCAGCCGTTCAAGGAGAAACAGGCATATCCCCGTAATTATAACAACGATCAGCCAGCCGACGTAACGGCTCAGCCTGTGAGAGATGCCGCTGTCTGAATTTTTCGAGGAGCCTGTCAGCAGGAACATCAGGCGGCGCTTTCTTTTCTCGCTTTCCGTCAGGTTCTCGCCCTGCTCGGGTCTTTCTTTATATCTTGCATTTGCGATGCATTGGAAGAACACCGCCGCCAGTACGACCAAAAGCAGGAACCGCAGCACGATCGTCGGCGGCTCGTGCATGATGAACGAATCGTCCTGCGTGGACACGGCATATGTCCAGAAGCACAAGATCAACGTCGTTGCATTGGCGACGATATCAAGGGTAATAACGATCGAGCTTATGATGATCTCCTTGCCGCGCTCGCTGACCTTCAGTCCGAGCTTCAGCTTCTCCCTGCCCACAACAAAGGCCGCAGCCGTATCCACGGACAGGATGATAAGCGAAATGATATGCGGATAAAAGCCGTACACTCCGGATGCATAAACATCAAAGCTCCCGTCGGGTGCAAAATGTATCCCCGCCTCGTCGGGCAGGCTGCTCCAGTGTGCAAGGAAGAACACAAGCTGCCATACGAGCATCAGCCAGCCGATGCAGAAGAGTATCCGATGAATGACCCTTGCTTTTTTGTTCATTATGATCCGCTCCTCAATCCTGTTCTATGTCTATCACCACGAACTCGGAGATCGTGGCCGTCTTGAACGGAATGCCCCAGCCCGAGATGCCCGAGGTCACTGCAAAGGTAGTGTCTTCCCTCGTTTCGGTGCCGTAAATGCGGTCGTTGGCCTTCATCAGCAGTCCGATCGGGCCTGCGGGGAAGATGTGGCCGCCGTGCGTGTGTCCCGAGAGCACAAGGTCGGGGTGAGCCGCGGCTTCGGCGGCATAGTCGTTCGGCTGGTGGTCGAGCATTATCACATACTTCGAGGTATCAACTCCCTGCATCACCTCGGCGGCGGTCATTCTGTCGTGTATCGACTTATCCTCTCTGCCGACGATGCAGATATAGTCGTTTATCATCACGCTCTCGTCTCTCAGCACTCTTACGTTGTTACGCGCCAGATTATCCGTCAGCTCGTTGGAATCGAAGTCGCGGTAGCGGTAATAGCCGCGGTCGTGATTGCCGTATATCCAGTAAACGCCGTATTTCGTTTTCAGCGTTCCGAGAGCGTCGCACGCCTTTATCATATCCTCGCGATCGGAATCATCGTCCACGAAATCGCCGCAGATCACCACCACGTCGGGCTCGGTCTCATTCACGCGGTCACACTGCTCCTTGAACTCGTCGCCGTCAAGCGTTATGCCGAGGTGCAGGTCGGCGATCTCGACTATCCTCAGCTTATCGGCACCGAGCGGCTTGGCGGTCTTGAAGCTGTAGTCGGTGCGGAAGACGATATGTGCCATAGCCCAGCCGTAGCCGAGATAGCAGACGGTCAGCCCGAGGGCGATATATCCTGTTATGTAGCTCTTTCTGCGCTCGCGTCCGCGCACCTTTCGGATCATGAAGCCGATCAGGTCGCACAGTCCCCAGATGAGGATAAAATGCACGAATGCAACGATGAACGCGAACACGTTCACAAGCAGGAAAGGCAGGCAGACAACTATCGGCCAGGCAGATGCGAGCCAGCCGAGAGCCTTGTTTTTCTCATATGCCTTTCTTGCAAAGCCGAAGCGCTGTGCGCGTCTCATAAGATAGATCGCTCCGCAGACAGAGATCGCGGTGAGCGATGAAAGCAGCAGTATCCAGATCATGGGGTCCCTCCGTTTAAATGTGATGATTATTTCTATATAGTTAATTATATACTATTGAACAAAAATTGTCAACATTTTTGCCCGAACTATTGACGTTTGTGCGCATATATGGTATAATATGGTATAGACCGAAATTGAGACAGAAGGAGGTATCATTATGTTCTGTACAGTCTGCGGGGAAAGCATTCCCGATAATTCAAAATTCTGCCGATCGTGCGGAGCGCCC
>CAMOFU010000222.1 GCA_946613705.1 uncultured Clostridia bacterium | reverse complement strand
CCGATGCGCCGACGAGTATATCGGTATAGCTTTCGCTGCCCGCGACATACATAGCCCTGATACGCTTCTGGAAATCCTTCACGCCCTGAACTATCTCCTCACGCTTGACCTCGATATCCTTTTCCTTTTTCTCTATATCCTCGGATACGCTTGATATTTTTGCAGACAGTGTCTCGATAGAGCTTTCGAGCGCACGGAGCGTTTCCTCCACGGTGAGTATCTGCTCCTCTATCGCAGCCTGATTTTCCTCCTCGGCAGCGATATCATTCTCGGTGGCAGCTATCTTCTCGTCGAGCTCCGCCTGCTTATCCTCGAGCTCTTTAACTTTATCGTTAGCTTCATCTATCTCTTTCTGTTTTTCCTTAGCCTCTTTTTCCAGCCTTGCGATCTCATCATCGGTATTGGTCGCAGCTGCGAGCTGCTCCTTTATCAAAGGCTGTGTGCTGCCCGACATAACCGTAAGCACGGTCACGACTGCTGCAAAGCAAGCCAGCAGACGCTTCAAACGGCTTGTACCTGTCATTCCATTCCCTCCGAATCAACACCGCAGCGGACTGTATCTGTATCTTCCGCTGCCGAACCATTTACACAAATTCTCAGCCCCGACTCTCCCTACGGGCGGGCAATGCCCGCCCAAACACCGCAGCACTCCGAAAACTACACGCGGAGATGCTTGCCTGTGCTGAACGAGGTACCCACGGCACCGATAATAGCGCCTGCGGCTGCATATGCAACCGTTACCTGCACAAAAAGCTCATCGAACGAATAAAGGTTATTGATGCCCAGCACGCTCCAGAGCTTGAAATCGTTGTTGAAGATATTATACACGCCCTCGTAAGCGAACTTGGTCAGCGCAAGCGCACCTGCGGCAGCAAGCAGACCTACGATCATGCCCTCGATGAAGAACGGTATCCTGATGAAGCTGTTTTTCGCGCCGACGTATTTCATAATATTTATCTCTTTGCGCCTTGCGAAAACGCTTGCTCTTGTTGTATTGGAAATGATGATAAGGCAGACGATTATCAAAGCAATGACGATCGCGCCCGAGATTATACCGAGTATCCGCCTTATGCTTATCAGCACATCTGTGAACTCTGTCGGCGAGCGGGTGGATTCAACGTTCGGGAAGGTACTGATCTGCGTTGTCGTCAGAGTCATCTCCTTGATATCGTGAACGGTGATCCTGAACGTATCGGGCAGGAAGTTATCGTCCGCATAGTGGAACAGCTCCTGCTCCTCCTTGGACATATCCTTCACCATGCTCTCCCACGCCTGCTCCTTGGAATAGAACTCGATCGTGTTGACATTCGGAAGAGCCGCGATCTGCTCCTTCAGCGCACTGCGCTCCTCCTCGGTAATGCCGTCCTTGATCTGCACGACCAGCTCGCTCTTGTCCTCGATGCCGCCGATAATTCGGTTGATATTTATTGCCATCAGCAGCGAGATGCCCACCATCAGCAGCGACACCAGCATAATACAAAAGCTGGCGAAGCTCATCATCCTGTTTTTCCAAATACCCTTGAAGCCCTGGTGGACGAGGTACCGCATACTACTTACTTTCATTGGGATTGGTACCTCCTATTACCTCGTCAAATGCAATAGAGCCCTTGTTGATGTTGATGATACGCCCTCCGAAATAACGCACCAGCTCATGCTCGTGCGTGACCATCAGGATCGTGGTGCCGCACTCGTTGATGCCCTTCAGCAGGCCGACTATCTCATACGAAAGTGCAGGGTCGATGTTGCCCGTAGGCTCGTCCGCGATTATAAGCTTGGGATCGTTCACCAGCGCTCTTGCCAGCGCGACTCTCTGCTGCTCACCGCCCGAAAGCTCCGTCGGATAGCTCTTGGTCTTGTCCGACAGGCCGACCAGATTTATAACATAAGGCACACGGCTCCTGATATACTTTGCAGGTGCGTCGATAACTCTCAGCACGAATGCCACATTCTCATAAACAGTCATCGTAGGTATCAGTCTGAAATCCTGAAACACCACTCCTATTGTGCGCCGCAGTGCAGGCACCTTGCTCCTCCTCAGCTTTCTGAGATTGAAGCCGTTCACGATCACCTCGCCCGAGCTTGCATCTATCTCTTTAAGCACGAGCTTTATCAGTGTGGATTTTCCCGCTCCCGAAGGGCCCACCACAAAAGCGAAGTCCCCGTCGTTGATCTTCAGATTGATCCTGTTGAGCGCATCCACACCGCTTGAATAGGTAACGGATACATCCTTGAACTCTACCAAGAAAAACACACCTTCCTTGATTATTGACACAATTATAATATGCATTGGCGGACAGCCATACGAAAAAATACGGTCGGGCTTTTACCCCCGACCTATTTCAACGGCCCGCGCCGAAGGTTATCAGAACTTGACAGGATTCGCGCTGAGATATTTCTTTACCATAAGGGCGATCTTGAAAATGATAGCGTGGTCGAATTCGCGCAGATCGAGCCCTGTCAGCTTCTTTATCTTTTCGAGCCTGTAGACCAGCGTGTTCCTGTGAACGAACAGCTTTCTCGAGGTCTCTGAAACGTTCAGATTGTTCTCGAAGAACTTCTGGATCGTGAACAGCGTCTCGTGGTCGAGCGACTCTATCGAACCCTTCTTGAATACTTCCTTCAAAAACGTCTCGCACAGTGTAGTGGGCAGATGATATATCAGCCTTGCTATACCCAGATTGTCATACGAAACGATG
Organism: uncultured Clostridia bacterium; assembly: GCA_946613705.1. Classification (GTDB taxonomy): domain Bacteria; phylum Bacillota; class Clostridia; order Oscillospirales; family Ruminococcaceae; genus FB2012. Next base: position 1,174 of record CAMOFU010000222.1, on the reverse strand, counting down.
ACCTTATCGGTATCGAATACCTTTCCTACCTCAAGAGCGATCTGCGCCTCCTTGAAGGACCTCGCCAGATCTCTCACGCCCTCGACCACAGTACCGATGCCGACGTTCACTCTCGTGTAGAACTCGCCGCTCAGCGTGTCCGAAATAGACCTCGCCAGCTTCTCAAGATCCTTGGGCTCGACACCCGGAGATACCTCCTTCACCAGCACGATATCGCTCTCTGTGATGTTGAACACAAAGTCCTTATTCTTGTCGGGGAAAAGGTTCTGGATAACATCGAACGCCGAAACGTCATTTGAAGCGATTATTCTGATAAGCAGTGCAACACGCGAGGTATCCGAACTGAAATGCAGCTCCCGTGCCTTAACGTGGATATCGCCGGGGAGGACGTTATCGAGCACTACATTCTTTATAAAGTTATTCCTGTCGTACTTCTCATCATAATACTGCTTGATGCTCGAGAGCGTTATCGCCAGTATGCTCGCATACTTCGCCGCGACCTCGTCCGTGCCTTCAACGAACACGGCATAATCGGGCTTCATCAGTGCGCCGAACGGCTTATAGGTATAACCGTCCCTCACAAAGATATCATGCGAATCGCTCAGATCGAACGAGACGAACTCATTCGTTGTTCCCACCTGTGCCAGCTCCGAGCAGGCGATGATGGTAGCAGTCTCGTCGATAACACCGATCGTGCAATCGATAGTATCTCTCATCTGATGGACTACGCTTTGAAATAATCTGTTTGACATACAATATTCCCCTCTACTTGCAATTTTTCAGACCGACATTGATACAAGTCTCTACAGAATACATTATACCAAAAAACGATAGATTTTGCAAGGGGTTTATAGTAAAAATGTTCAAAAAAGTTTTTTGGGCAGAAAATGCTTTCTGAATTTCTCTGAACTTATTACAAATTGTAACACATTAGGAAGCATAATGTGTTAACAAAGTATGAAATCCGCCCGTTTTTTACTCTTCTCAGCAGTAATTTTGTCACCGAACACAGCATTTACGTTACTTTTCTGTAATTATTAAATTTTTTGTGAACACGGCTGTGAAGTCCGTTTTTACAGACAAAAAGAGAGTCGCGGGTCACCTGTGCGGCAGTTTGTAATTGAATTGACACCATTATTCGTCATATGATACAAACAAACATCACAGGGCATAA
>CAMOFU010000221.1 GCA_946613705.1 uncultured Clostridia bacterium | reverse complement strand
CGTGAGCAGGAGCCGCGTCCGCCCCGAGGGGGAGCAGAGCGTGAGCAGGAGCCGCGTCCGCCCCGAGGGGGAGCAGAGCGCCGAAGCTGCCGCCGCACCCGCAGTGCAGGCTCCGCGCAGGCGCAGAAAGCCCAAGTACAACCGCTTTGAAACAGAGTTCAGCTTTCTGAATGCGGCTCTGTGCATACTGATAGTATTCGGAGTAGGCATCGCGCTGGTAGTGATGAAGCGTGACAGCGGCTACGTTGAATCGGAAAAGCGCATGATGGTCGAGAAGCCGACTCTGAGCTTTTCGAGCTGGTTCAGCGGCGAATACACCGAGACTATGTCAAAATATTACACCGACACCATCCCCAACCGCGAGAACCTGAAAGGCTTTGCAGATTCCTTCTCGCATCTGTTCGGGATAAAGCTCGATAATGTTGAGCTCATCGGCGATGTTCAGGCGGGCAAAAAGGAAACTCTCGACGACAAGGACAAGCAGACCACCGCACAGAAGGTAACGCTCTATACAGGTCCCGCCGAGACAACGACTGCCGACACCACCGCAGCAGGTGAGCAGAGCTCCTCTGCCGAGACTACCACCAAGCAGTCTATCGAGACAAAGAAGCATATCGACGTTCCCGACGAGGGCGAGTGGGCAGGCAACGTTATCCTCACAGGCTCGGGCGCGAACGTAAGGGCGATGCCCGCATTCTACGGACTGTTTGACGTGGGCGCGGATTATGCCTCGGTGCTCAACGACTATAAGAAGGCACTGGGCGACAAGGTGAACGTGTTCAACCTCTACTGTCCTCTTTCGTCGGCATACTATATGCCCGAAAATATGCAGGATCAGTTCACGAACCAGCATGATGCGATCCTTAATGTGGGCAGATATCTTGAAAATGTTATCAACGTGGACGTATATGACGAGCTCGCCGCCCATGCGGACGAATACATCTACTCCCGCACCGACCACCACTGGCAGCCGCTCGGCGCGTATTACGCTATGCAGAAGTTCACGCAGGAGGCAGGGCTCGGCGATACCTTCAAGGATCTCTCGACCTATGAGAAGTGCGTGATAGACGGCTTCTGCGGCACGATGTATGCATTCTCCGACTACGTTCAGGCGCTCAAGGACAATCCCGACCAGATGATCTACTACAAGCCCGATAACAACGATCAGCTTGAAGTAAACTACTGGGACAGCACCTTCACCTATATCAATGAGAGCAAGGGACATTCGCTCTTCTTCGACTGGGCAGAGGGCGGCAACGCATACGGTGCGGTGCTCGGCGACGACCTCGACATCTGCGAGGTGAAAACACCCGTACACAACGGCAGAGTGCTCGTCGTATTGAAGGACAGCTATGCGAATGCTTCAATACCGTTCCTGACACACAGCTTTGAAAAAATATATGTGGTGGACTTCCGTTATGCGGATATAAGCATGGTGCAGTTTGCCAAGAGCGTCGGCGCGACCGATATGATCTTTACGGTATCTATCTCGGGCGGACATACGCAGACGCATATCGACCGCATAAGAGCGGATATGTAAGAAATAATGGCATACTCTCATCGGAGTATGCCATTACTGCTATAAGGAGGTGAGGGTATGCTCACGGGACTGCTTTCCAAGGAGGAATGCGCGGAATGCAGGCTTTGCTGCTCTTTTGAGAGCTATGATCTGCTTGATACTCCCACTGTCACAAGGGCTGCTGCGAGCCGTATCCTACAGGAATTTCTGCCCGAGCAGAAGTTTATCCGCCGAGGGGAATGCTTTCTTATGAAAATGCAGCCTCTGCCCGACCGCGACCTTTATCTCTGCCCGCTGCTCGACCCTGACCGCGGCTGCATAATGGGCGACGGCAAGCCCTTTGAGTGCCGCATCTGGCCGCTGAGAGTCATGAAGCGGGGCAATGAGACGGTGATAGCGCTATCGCCCGTATGCCCTGTCGTGAGAGACAAGCCGCGGGAGCTGATAAGAAAAAAGTGCGCAGAGCTGAGCGCTCTGATATTTGCTGAGGCCGAACGCTGCCCCGAGCTCGCAAGACCCTACTGCGAGGGGTTCGAGGTGTTCGAGATCATGAACGGTGAGGTGAACGGTAAATGAAAAACGATCAGCGGGAGCTTTTGAAGGATCCGCTTGTGGATCTGTATTATCCGTCAAAGCAGAAGCGCGAGCAGTGCAGGGCGGAGAATGCCAAAAAGCGCGATCTGCCGAAGGACATGGAGCAGAACCTTGAGCTGGCGCAGCTTGCGGGACAGATCTCGAGCTACTATTCAAACCGCACGCTCGAGCTGCTTACGGAGTTTTGCTGTGACAAAGAGGTCATCGAGTACAGGCTTGATGTGCTCGAGGATTTTATGAGAGTGCCCAAGCTTGCGGCGACGGTAAAGAAAACGGTAGACATAATGCTTGAAAACGACCGCAAGAACATCTACAGGCTCTCTGCCCCCGACTCCTTTTCGATGCTTGCGGAGGCTTTGCAGGCATACGAGGCATATGTGGACTGCATGGAGCTTCTGCACAGCTTCTATGAAGAGAGCAGGGACAAGCTGCATTCTGCGGGCGTTATTGGAATGTTCGGGTATTTTGAGGAGCAGCGGCGCGACCCGCATTATGCACAGCTGAAGCAGGAGACCGCGGAGCTCAGAGCCATGATAAAGAACCGTGTGCGCTCGGTCACGGTGGCGATAAACCTTGACGAAACGCTGGTGCCCGTATCGGCGGGCATACTGGAGCTATCCGACGAGCCGTATATCCTCAAGCCTTCGCTGCTCGACCGCATCATCTACCACGGTGCGAATTTCCAGTCATCGAAGATAGTCAAGAGCGTAAGGAACAAATACACGGGGCTGAACACCGACGGCGAGCCGAATCTGAACGCTGCCGACAAGGCGCTGTTCGACGAGCTCTCGGCGCTGACCGACGGCTTTGTGCAGAAGCTTGCCGATGTACTTGAAGAGTACCAGAAGATCACCTTGAAGGATATGTATTCGATCAGCTATCAGCTCGACTTTTATCTCGGAGCGATAGACATGATAAATCTGTGCACTTCATGCGGCATGAAGATGAGCCGTCCCGTGATCTCCGAGGACAAGACGGTTATCAAGGGGCTGTTCGACCCGATCTATTTCCGTGAGGCACGGACGCACAATATGCGTTCAAAGGAGCAGAAGCCTGTTGTACTGAACGACATCACATTTGGCGAGGGCGAGGATTTCTATTTACTCACGGGAGCGAACAACGGCGGCAAGACGACCTTTGTGCGGGCGGTAGGCATCTGCTTTGCGATGGCGCAGGCGGGGCTTTACGTTCCTGCGGAGAGCTGTCTGCTGCGGCCTGCGGACTACATCTACACACACTTCCCGAAGGAGGAGCAGACGGGGATAAACGCCTCTCGTTTCACGACAGAGATCAAGCAATTCCGCACCATCAGCGACACGATAACGGAGCGCAGTCTGCTGTTCATGAACGAATCGATACAATCGACGACGCCGACGGAATGTGTTGACATAGCGTATGAGATGGTAAAGATATTCACCACCATAGGTGTGAGGGGGATATTTGCGACGCATCTGCCCGAGCTTGCGGCGAAGGTGGAGGAGCTCAACGGCAGCGGGATACGCTCGAAGGTCGGCAGTCTGATCGTACTCACCGATGAAGCGACGGGGGAGCGAAAGTACAAAGTAGTGAAGGGGCAGCCATCGAGGACGAGTTATGCGAGGAGCATACTCAACGAATTTGGGATAAGCTATGAAGAGATAATAAAAAGGCAGCGAAAAGCGAAGTAGCGACAACACAAGCAAAGCAGCAATGCAGCAATGCAGCCGCGCAGCGCATTAAAAGTTTCGGTCAAGCCTTTTCAAAGGCTTGCGGGTTCTTAGGGCA
>CAMOFU010000220.1 GCA_946613705.1 uncultured Clostridia bacterium | reverse complement strand
CATCTTTTTTGCCGGGCAGCCATGTGAGTGTGGGGCAGAAAAGATGACGTCAAATGATACATTATTCAGTCAAATACAGCCTATGTCTGTTACAGCTTATAACCAAGTCCGGCTCCGCCGTCACACAAAAAACAAAAATTACCGCCCTTTGCAAGCTTGCAAAAGGCGGCATTCGGTGGCGCACCGTGTGCGCTGGTGAACTAGCGGGGATTCGAACCCCGGACCCTTTGATTAAAAGTCAAATGCTCTGCCAACTGAGCTACTAATTCACTTGTTTAAAGTCTCTGTGCGGGTCTTTCACAGCGACTGATATATTATAACATATCCCACGGCATTTGTCAAGGGGTGTTTGGGCATTTTTCGGATATATGCGGGTATTTGTATGAATGACAGATCTCTGCACTCCGCTCCTGCCGACGCGGAGTGCTTTATATATCTATAGAGAATACATAGTCGTCCATTACGAAGCCGCCGCCGATGTCTGCGGCCTGTTCGCGTATCACCTGCATACCCCAGTGACGGTATACATTGATCGAGCTGTCATTGTGGCGGTTCACAGTCAGCCATACGCTGCCGAGCCCGCGTTCACGGGCTGTTTGTCTGATGCGCTCAAACATCTGCGAGGCATAGCCCTTTCCGCGGGCTTCCTTTTTCAGATAAAGCTTTGACAGGAACAGCGTGCCGTCTCCCTTGTCCGCGACCGCAAAGTATCCCAGCTGGTCGCCGTCCGCAAACAAGCCGTAATACTCGTAATGCTCGCTCTCGGTCTGCCGCTTCATCGCTTCAAAGGACTGGAACCGTTCAAGCATATACTCGATCTGTTCATCGGTGATGATACCGTGGAAATGCTCACGCCAGATGACTGCCGCAAGCTCGGAATTGGCTCTCAGCTCGGCATCGGTCGTAAGCTGTCTTATCTCAGTCATTTTCGACTCCTTTCAGATACTCAACAAACTGCTTGGCTGCCCTCGGTGAACGTCCGCCCCTTTCGAGCGCATACTGCTCGGCGCGTAAGAACAGCTCCTCCTCGCCGATATCAAGCGCATACTGTTTTGCAAGGTCGCGCACCACCGAAAGATACAGCTTTTTGTCAGGCTTGCGGAATACCACCTTGAGCCCGAAACGCTCCGAGAGCGAGAGCATCTCCTGCATCGTGTCGTTGCGGTGTACCTCGTCGCCCTCTCTTGCCGAAAATGTCTCGCGTACCATGTGGCGGCGGTTCGACGTAGCGTAGATCACAAGGTTCGATGCCGTCGAGGAGACCCCGCCCTCGAGTATCGCCTTCAGGGCAGCGTAGTCGTCATCGTCCTCGGTGAAGGACAGGTCGTCGATGAATACGATGAATTTCAGCGGATTGCGGCTGATGCGGCGGACTATGTTCGGTATCTCATGCAGCTGCTTCTTTTTCAGCTCGATAAGCCGCAGGCCGCGTTCGGCATACTCGTTGGCTATCGCTTTGACCGAGGAGGATTTGCCTGTTCCGCAGTCGCCGTACAGCAGTACGTTGTTGGCGGGCTTGCCGCGAAGCAGTGCAAGGGTGTTGTCGATCACCTCCTGCCGTTCCTGTTCGTAGCCCGAAAGCTGCGACAGCCTGATGCCGTCGGGGTACTTCACGGGTATGATATCTCCGTCCTTTACAACGAACACATGATACTTGGCATATATGCCGTAGCCGTGCCTGTTTACCGAATGGACACGGTCTGCATATATCTTTGAGAAGTCGAGCGGTTCGATCTCGTAGCGCGGCATGAATCCGTCGAAGCCTATCCGCTCGATAAGCTCGTCACACGGGATCCGCGAAAGCTCTTCGAGCGTGTAAAGCTCGCTGGCAAGGCATTCCTCGATCTGTCGGCTGATCTGCGAGCCCTCTCCGCGCCGAAGGATATAGATGTTTTCGTCTTCTTTCACCAGTCTCAGCATATACTGTGAAAGGCTCGTGTCCTCCTCGTAGAGCTCTGCCGTGAAGGCGCAGTATTCTTTCAGCGCACCGTCCTTGTCACCCGCACGGAGCTTTTCAAGCGTGCTTATGAGCTTGGCGAGCGCCGCATCCTTTTTGATGCTTCGGAAGATCACAAGTGTATCCAGCTTTTGCAGCATAAGTTTAATATCCGTCATTTTCATCACGTCCTGTCAGTATCGTTTTCGGTCTGATCGTATTATACCACATTTTACCGATGATTGCAAGAAAAAGCTGTTGTGTCCGATTTTTAGGACACAACAGCTTGGTGTTTATCTGTTTGCTTCGGCTCAGAGCTGATGAACGACGAATATCTCGTAGATGCTCTTTATAGCAGCCTCGAAATCCTTCTCTTCAACGCCGATGATGATGTTGAGCTCGGAGGAGCCCTGGTCGATCATCTTGACGTTGACATGGGCGTGTGCCAGTGCCGCGAAGATGCGTCCTGCCGTTCCGCGTGCGGACTTCATAGCCCTGCCGACTACCGCGATGAGAGCAAGATCGGTCTCGATGTCGATAGAATCGGGGTGAACATTGCGGTGCAGACCCGAAAGTATCTCCTGCTCCTTCGGCTCGAATTCCGACTGCTGTACAACTATGCTCATCGTGTCGATGCCCGAGGGCATATGCTCGAACGAGATGCCGTTCTTCTCAAACACCTCAAGCACTCTGCGCCCGAAGCCGAGCTCGGAGTTCATCATGTCCTTTTCGATGTTTACAACGGTAAAGCCCTTCTTGCCCGCGATGCCCGTGATCGTGAACTGCGGCTTCTGAGAGGTGCTCTCGACGATCATCGTGCCCGGGTCCATAGGTGCATTGGTGTTCTTGATGTTTATCGGGATACCCGCCTTGCGCACGGGGAAGATAGCGTCCTCATGCAGCACGCCCGCGCCCATGTAGGAGAGCTCGCGCAGCTCCTTGTAGGTGATGGTGTGGATAGGCAGCGGATCCTTGACTATTCTCGGGTCGGAGATCAGGAAGCCCGAAACATCGGTCCAGTTCTCGTATATATCCGCGCCGACAGCCGCCGCAACGATAGAGCCCGTGATATCCGAGCCGCCGCGCGAGAAGGTCTTGATCGTGTCGTTTGGCATGGAGCCGTAGAAGCCCGGGATCACCGCTCTCTCAACGCCTTCGAGCCTTTCGCTCACAGCCTTGTGGGTGCGCTCGGCATCGAACTCGCCCGTTTCCTTGAAGAATATAACATCAGCCGCGTCAACAAATTCATAGCCGAGGTATTTAGCCAGCACGATACCGTTGAGATGCTCGCCGCGCGAGGCAGCATAGTCTCTGCCCGCCTTGCCGATAAAGCAGGCCTTAACGGTGTTGAACTCGTCTGTCATATCAAGATCGAGCCCGAGCTCGTCGATGATGCTCAGGTATCTGTCCTTGATCTTCTCAAATGCCTCATCAAAGCCGTTTTTGTTCTTGGCTGCGAGGTCATAGCAGGCATAGAGCATATCGGTGACCTTGGTATCCTCGGGAAAACGCTTTCCCGGGGCAGAGGGAACGACATAGCGCCTTGAATCCTCTGCATGGATTATATCTGCCACCTTGCGGAACTGTTCTGCACTTGCAAGCGAGCTGCCGCCGAATTTTACTACTTTTATCATATCCGATCCTCCAACAGGCGCATATCCGAATATTACACATATACACATACACGCAGAATTTCTCACTTAACTATTATATATTATTACGCGGTAATAAGTCAATGTGCATTTTGGCAGATTTTTACCGTTAATTTTGCTGTGCGTTTGTGGAATACGCTTGTATTTCTGACGCGGACACTTTCGGCATACTGTTCTTTGACATTTTTCTGAGTTCAGCTGCGGTATAATTATTCCGTGATAAGTCGGCTTTTACTTATAGGCAACACCGCACGACCCCTGTGCATCAGATGCGCCGTCCAGCTTTTCGTC
>CAMOFU010000219.1 GCA_946613705.1 uncultured Clostridia bacterium | reverse complement strand
GGACGTTGACTTTTTGGGAATAATATGGTATCATTATATAAACAAGGCTTGACGTATATGAGGATAATGCCTATGAATTACTACATTTACGGCTATACCGACAAGGGCCCTTACCGATTGAAAAATGAAGATGCTATGCTCGTGAATCAGGTCGCAGTCACAAAGGGCGGCTTTGGTTCGGTGTGCATCGCTCCCCTGCTGGCGGCGGTCTGCGACGGAGTGGGCGGCGAGAAGGCGGGCGAGCTGGCATCGCAGATGTGCGTGTCGTCGCTGGGAGCGATAAAGTATGACTCCTCTGTCGATCTTGACAAATGCATAAGGAAGATACACAATAAGATAAAGCGCACGGGCATCTCGGGCGGAGATACCGTCAATATGCAGACCACGCTGTGTCTGCTGGCGATAGATGAGTACGGCGATGCGGTGTGCATCAATATCGGCGACAGCAGGATGTACCGCTATGTGAACGGGTGCATAAGGCAGATATCCAAGGATCAGACCTATGCGCGGTTCCTTTACGAAAAGGGTGAGATAACCTCGTTCAAGGAGCTGGCTCCCGAGGAGCAGGGGGCTATCGTTTCATCGGTGGGAAGCGTGCTTCAGGAGCCGCAGATAGATCACTTCCGCTTTGTCAACACCTTCGGCGAGGAGGCGGACGATACCGTGCTGATATGCTCGGACGGGCTTTCGGACTTTATCACGAAGGACGAGCTGGAGATCGCCATGCAGATAACCTCGATGACGTTCAGCGAGAAGCTGGAGGCGCTGTGCCAGCTGGCGATACGCAACGGCAGCACGGACAATGTCTCTATCATCGGGATAAAGCCGTGGCAGACACCGCAGCAGTACGAGCAGCTGACAGGCACACCGCTGACGGACAAGCGCGACGAGGACGCGGTGAGGGCGCAGATGGAGTGCCTTGAATACCAGCTGCGGTATGAGAGCATGAAGCTTGAGGAGCTGGCAGACAGCAGCTTTGAATCGCTGCTCTCTTCGATAGACGAATAGCGTCGGGAGATCCGAAGCAATAAACAATAAATAATGTAAATAATTGTAATACCGCGCTTTTTCTGCTTGACAAGGCGGGAAAACTGTGTTATATTTTATAGAGTTACCTGTGTATGGACACGGGTATGTGTTTGGACCGATGAAAGGATAAGCATGAGAAACAGACTGATATGCGCTGTGCTCGCTGTTATAATGACTATCGGGCTCAGCTCCTGCGGCAGTGATGGCGTTACCTCGCTCACGGCGCTCGAAGCACAGTCAGAGGCTGACAGCAGCTCACAGCTCACCCGACAGGCCGAAGTATCAGAATATCCAACTACCACACCCACGCTTCCCTACACTTCAACGACCACCGCCAAAAAAACAACAAAGGCCACGACCACTAAAGCCGAAGTGATCCCCGTAGAGGCCGAGGTGCAGTATTACTCGGGCACGAGAGCCCGTATCTCTCACATAAGCAAGGTAAGCTCCAACGAGGAGCTGAAGAAGTATCTGGATAAGTTCGATGCCATTGCCGCGGAATACGGCAGCGATCTCGGGCTTGCCTATTACTGCCCCGATACAGATGTGACTGTCACCTATAATGCTGACAAGGTGTTTCAGACCTGCTCGACGGTAAAGGTGCCGTATGTCAAGAGCCTGCTCGAAAGCGGCACAGACCTTGACGAGCTTGTAACGATAAACAAAGTATATATGGATGCCGCGCCCGAGGAAGAGCACCTTACGGCTGCCGACAAGGGCAGGCAGTACACCGTGAGGAAGCTGATAGAAAACTCGGTGAAGTACAGCGACAATACCGCGTATGTGAATCTGATCGAACGATTCGGGAGGTATGTGTTCAACGCGGGTCAGTACAGCAAGGGCATTAATTATCAGATCTATGATGGGTATTATTTCGCCATGGCTTCCGCGAACCAGATGCTCGGATCGTTCAAGGACGTTTATGACTACAGCCGCAGCGATGAGCGCGGCAAGTGGCTCGTGCAGCTGATGACGGATACCAGCTTTGACGTTCAGATCGGCCCCGCGCTCGAAAAGAAATACACCGTTGCTCACAAGTACGGCTCGGATATGGAGACCAAGTCCTATCACGACTGCGCGATCTGCTATGCCGAGCGGCCGTTTATCCTCATCATCTTCACCGAGCAGGTGCCCGAGACGGAAAAGGCGAACAAGGATTTTCAGGAGCTGGCAGTGATCTTTGACAAGCTCAATGAAACGATACTCGAATGACAGCATATGGCAAAAGCAGCTGAGCCGTCCTCTGTGACGGCTTGATATTCACGAAAAAATGAAAACGATTTCAAATTATTAAATACAGGAGGTACAAGCAATGAAAGACATCAAGGCATATTCCGTACACATGGGCAAGGCAAAATGCGCAGTCGATCTGGGCGACGGCTCCGAAAGAGGCGAGTATGTAGATCAGGACTATATCCTGCACAAGCTCGGCAGACCGCACAGGAGCATCTCGCTGATGTACTGCTACTACCCGCTCGACGAGCAGTTCCCCGGGAGGATATCGGAGGTGATGAAGGACGCGGATATCTCGTTCCAGTGGGACTATCCGTATGACGATTACTTCACCTACAAGGGCGGCCTCGGCGGCACCACCGACGACGAGCCGTTCACCTGCATGAGAGATGTCCGCCGCCACGGGCAGGACGTTACTCTCACACTGACGATCGACCCGAACGTTTCCGACGAGCATCTGATAGCCATTGCCAACGATCTGCGCCCCTTCGGCAGACTGCTGCTGAGGATCAATCACGAGGCTACGGGCAACTGGTTCTCGTTCACCAAGCGCACCACTTATCAGGGCGTTGCGGATTTTTACTGCCGCTTCAATAAGATACTCAAGGAGCACGCTCCCAATGTCTCGACTATCCTCTGCATCGGCGGCATCGAGGATATGAATGAAACAAAGATCATCATGGAGAAGGAATTTGAGCAGGCTGTGCGCGAGACGGATATCTGGTCGGTGGACAAGTATATGGCACTGCACTGGGGCTGGCCGTTCGATGTGGCGCTCAAGGATCAGGAGGTCAAGAACTACAGCCGCAGCAAGGTCGCAGACACATATGCCCTCACCAAGATGAGCTACCGCCGCTTTATGGAGCTCAACGGCGGCGTGCGCAAGCCGATGGTGATGAGCGAGTTCAATGCTGACGGAGATGTTACGGGCCCCTACGATCAGGCCGAGATGGTGAAGAGCTTCTGCGAGCTGCTCAAAAACGACCCCGAGGACTGGTTCTCTGCCTTCACATTCTATCAGTTCCGTGACCGCGGCAGGCTGGGACTCGAGATCGAAGACCCCAATAATGTGAACTGCGGCATAGAACAGCCTGTCCTGAATACCTATAAGGAATTGATACACGACGACTTCTTCAAGCCCGAGATGACCCGCGGAGACGAGCTTTCCTTCCCCGTAAGACTGCGCTGGGGCGGTGCCGAGGACGCCGAGGGCATCGAGATACCGCTCCACTTCGAGGGCAACCCGCACTTCTGTGAGGTGACCTTCGATGACGACAGCAATGTCATGATGGAGATAAACGGCAGATGGTTCTATAAATCGCCCAAGGCAAAAACTATTGACCTGATGAGCGCATTCTTCGAGAAGCCTCTCAACGGCCCCGCCGATCTGACCCTGCGCCTGTTTGCTCCCCCCGCATCGGGCGAGAATGACCTCACCGCCGAGGACGGCCTGCTCAACGCATATCAGACAATAGAAAAGCTTCCCCAGATCAGAATAGAATTCGAGCCCGTTGTAAAATAATATTGATCCCGCTCTTGCTATGTATTGCTGCAAATGATAACTTACCCTTACTGTCTGCGGGACCTACTGGGGAAAACCTTTCTGAAGAAAGGTTGT
>CAMOFU010000218.1 GCA_946613705.1 uncultured Clostridia bacterium | reverse complement strand
GAGAATATCGGGAACGGAAGGATCACAAGCGGCACTTCGTCGGCTGGGAGCACTTCGTCTGCCTCGGGAGGAGGTACTGCTGCAAAAACCGATACCGCCGACTACTGGAAGCAGGCTGCGGAGCAGGAGATCGCAGAGGCCGAACATCTGTATAAATTGGGCGGGCTTTCGGCAGAGGACTATTACAGCAGGCTGGAGGATATCAACAGGCGATACTACGAGAACCGCTCGGAGTACCTAAGCGAATACCGAAAGCTTGCCGAGACAGTCTACAGCGGACTGAAAAAGCAGCAGGAGGCGGAGCTCTCAAACGCCAGGTCGCTTCTTGACCGTATCAATGACGTGAAAAATGCCCGCCGTGAGCTTGAAAGCTCCGAGCGGCAGAAGGTAAGCGTATATTCGGCAGCAGCGGGATTTCATGCCGAGCAGGATACCGATGCTGTCGAAAAAGCGGCATCGGCATTGCAGTCGAAGACGCTGGAGCTGGCAAGCCTTTTACAGCAGAAATTCGGGCTCGATATCGGTATGTCGGAGCTTTCGGCATTCGATATATCCCGCATACTGCCCGACCTGTCGGGTCTGAAGCTGCCGATGGCCGAGCCGCAAAGGCAGCAGAGCATAAATGTCACATACCATGCGGGTAATGTGTATATCTCGGGCAGTGCGGACAGTGAAACGGTGGAGCAGATGCGACGTCTTATGAACGATGAAGTGCGGCAGTTCTTTGACGAGTATCTGTCGGATTACATTGACCGAGCAGACATGGACAGACAAACAGGAGGTGTTTAAGTGAGCAGATCGTCACTCAGGACAGTTACCGAGATCAGCATCGACGGACAGGCGGTCGATGCTGCTACAAAGAACCCGGGCTTAAGCTTCAGGGTCAACTGCGACAGCCTTTCGTGGGTGGGTGCGACCTACTACGACAATACAGAGGGCACTGTGCAGAGCTTCTACTATCCGAAGGGCGGCGAGATGATCGCCCGCCACAACGGCGAGATTTTTCACGGCAGCTTCGGCTACGACGAGGAGCTCGGCACCAGTCCGTTCAAGCTCGGCCATGACTACACGGGGGTATTCACGATCTATCAGAATTATCCCGAGTCTGCCGAAGATCCGCTCAACACAGGCCCGGGGAAGTACGATGTGCTGCTCGGCTCGGGACGGATACTTGAACTGATAAGCAGCAACACGATCAACATAGGCACAGGCATCGGGGTCATACTTCCGCCTGTACGGTACGAGGGGCGGCTGATCGGCGGGTGTATGCTGGAGAACGGCGGTGTTCAGACGCTTATAGAGAGCTATGACAGCACGACAGGCATCGCGGTCCTCGAACACCATGTCACACCTGCCGCGGGGTCACAGTACTATCTTGTATCGAACTATCTCCGCTGCGATCCGTTTTACTGGTACTGCCGCAGCGACCCCGAGGTGACGCTTACAGCGGAGTATACGCCAAATGGTTTGAAGCTTTCGGGCAGCTACTCGCAGCAGCAGGAAACGGCAATGCGCTGCTTCGCCTTCTCCGTAGAGAACGAGACGGGCGACAAGAGCTTCACCTATACCTTCGAGGACCATTTCCCGATACCCGCATATCCGCACGCTCAGACGGTGATCTGCGATGTTGAGACTCAGGAGGATCAGTGCAGCCGTTTTACCTGCACGACAGAGCCGAATGCCGAAGAGAATGCATTTATGCTTTCTGCCGAAAGCGACCCGCTGCACAGCCGTGCGGTGAGGATCACTGCGGACGGGCTCAACGGCTGCATAGGCAGTACGCTTTTTATATGGCGCTGCTTATCCAACGAGGAGCCGAAACTGATCTGTGCAGAACGGATAACGTCCAACCTGTTCCGCACATTTGACTATACTGCTGTCTCGGGGCGCAGCTATACCTACCGCGCTGCCGTTTGCAGAGAAAGCGACGGCAGGCAGCTGTATTCGGAGCAGAGCTTTACGCCCTCTGCCAAGGGTGTGCTGATAGCTGCCTTAAAAGAAAACGGCAAAGCATTTCACAGGCGCAGATACTCGGCAGTATCCGTCCATGACTTCAATATCGGCAGCGAACAGGGCAGCATAACGTCAGAGCTCGGCACTCAGGCAATAAAAACGCTGCTGCCCGCACCGACTGCCGTTTTCAATGACGATCGTTACAGCTCGGGAACAATTACCGTTTACGCTCAGCAGCTCGGAAGTATCACATCGCCTGTCATCGACGGTGACAGAGAGGCAGAACTGGAAAGGTTTTTCGGCAGCAAGCAGCCGTTTCTTGTCCTCGACAATACGGGGAATGTACATATCACCGCGATCACCTCTCTGATGAAGGAATACGACTACAGCTCGGGGCTGACGCGGTTTGTGATAGGCTGGGTCGAGGTCTGCTCCGTCGGGGAGGCGCTGGTATCGTGATATACTATGACCGCATCACACAGGAGTTTATCGACAGCCTGCGCACAGGTGCAAGCCGCGGCAGGCTGCTCATACAGCCGCTCGATCACAGTGAAAACGCAGTCGGTGAGATCGGTGCCGAGCTGATCGGTGCTGACAGCCGACTTACGGTCAGCAAGGGCAGCGGCTGCCGAAGATGCATTGACCTGCAGCTTCTCAATACCGACGGACGCTTTTCGCCGAGCAAGGACTCGGTGTTCTGGTACAGCCGAAAGCTGCGGCTGATCGCAGAATACACAGTCTCCGAAAACATATACCGTTTTTCGCAGGGAGTATTTGTATCCCGCGAAGCAAGGCAGCAGAACAAACAGATCACGCTGACCGCAGCGGACAAATTCTCCGATCTGAACGGAGAAAACCGCATCGGTGCCGTGACGGATCCGTTCTCTACCGATATCTCCTCGGGGACAGTATATGTCGCCGAGCTTATTCGCGAAACACTGCTTCGGGACAACGGCGGCGGCCGACCGATCGACCCCGTGCCGCCTATGATCGACCCGTATTTCTATAAAATACCGCTCTATGCCGATATATCATTATCGGTCGGTCATTTCTACGGTGAGATCATCACGGTGCTTGCGGATATGTACGGTGCAGACACCTACTACAACGCGGCTGGGCATCTTGTCTTTGAGCGCTGCCCTACATATGACAGGCCGTATTGGTATATGCATATCGGGCATAAGTGGCGGTTCGTCGAAAATGACCCTACAGTGCAGCAGAGCACGCAGGCAGCGACACACAGCTTCGACGGAGTGAACTGCGTGACAGTTTCCTCCGAAACAGCAGAAAACGGCACAGTATCATACACTGCCAGAAACGAGAACGCCGAGTCGCCCGTCAATGTCGCCGCTGTAGGTGTGCGGTACAACGATCCGCCGATCGTATACATTGCTGCGGGTGATACTGCGCAGAGCTCAGTCAAGGACAAATGCCGCGAGTATGCGCAGTACCTGCTGCTGCAAAAGACCCGCGACAGCATCACCGAGGAATTCGGCACCGTCTTTCTGCCGCATCTCGATGTCGATGACCTGATATTTTACAGAAACTGCGACAGAGTGATCGACAGCATCTCTGTCAATGCTGCAGATATGACTATGTCGGTTCATGCATCGAGCGTCGCGTTCCTGCCGATGAATTGGAGTGTTGAACATGGATAACAAGCTGAATGCGCTGATAAAAAAGCTCGTGGATGCACGGATAAGGGAGCTGCAGTTGGTCAGGCGGGAGCCTGCCGAGGTCGTAGATGTGGACGATGACAGCCTGCGGGCTACTGTGAAGCTCACGGGCGGATCACAGCTCAGACTGCTGAATAAGAGCGGCGAATGGCTCTCCGCGGGAGAAAGCGTATGGATAGAATACCGAACGCTGCCCTCAAACGGATATATCGCCATGCGAAACGGTTGTGCAGTGCCGCTTTGGGAGCACGTTGAGCCCA
>CAMOFU010000217.1 GCA_946613705.1 uncultured Clostridia bacterium | reverse complement strand
AGATAAGGATTTGACAAAGAGGCTTTACGGATAGTATAATAATAACATGGCAGGATAATGGGGTCTGCTTGGCAGCAGCGGAAAGGAGATAAGGATAAAATGAAAACCGTAGTTATCACAGGCAGCACAAGAGGGCTGGGCTTTGAAATGGCGAAATGCTTTCGCAGACACGGCTGGAACGTAATGCTGAACGGTGTCAGCAGTGAAAGGCTTGAAAGCGCTATGAGTGAACTGAAAAGTATCAGAGGCAGAGGCGCAGTGTCGGGGCTGCGTGCGAGCGTTACATCTGCGGAGGAACTGCGCAGGCTTGCGGCTCACGCAAAAAAGCGGTTCGGCACGGTCGATATATGGATAAACAACGCAGGCATAAATCAGCCGATGAAAGCCCTTTGGGAGCTTTCGGACAGCGAGATAAATGCACTGATCGACACCGACCTGAAGGGTGCGGTGTTAGGCAGCAGGACAGCGGTACAGCTTATGAAGAGCCAGCCGCAGGGCGGATATATCTACAATACGGAGGGCTACGGCAGCAACGATGCCATGATGCTCGGCTTCAATATGTACGGCACGAGCAAGCGTGCTGTAACTCATTTTACCTGCGCACTGGCAAAGGAGCTTGATGAACGTCACAGCAGGGTCAGGGCAGGCAGGCTCTCCCCGGGGATAATGATAACCGATTTCATAACCAATGCCATGGGCGGAGAGCAGAAGATAATTCTGCCCGAAAAGACAAAGAGATTCTACAACATCACCGCAGACTATCCCGATGCGGTGGCCGAGTTCCTTGTAGGGAAAATGATAGCGAACAGAAAGAACAATGCGCATTTCTGCTGGCTCACGCCCCTCAAGGTCACGACCCGTTTTATGACCTGCCCCTTCCGCAGACGCAGCTTCTTTTCCTGACGGACAGCTCTGCCGTCCGCCTGCGGGATACAGCGATGTGTTGTATATTTTATTATGTTTTTATTAACACTGCTCTTGAAAAAGCAGGATAAGTATGATATAATCTATTCGTACAGTCGCTGCATAAAAGCAGCAGCTTATAAGGAGGTATTGATATGTATTATAAGGAAAGCAAAACCAAAAAGCTCACAGCGCTTATTCTGAGCTTAGCTCTGTGCTGCGGTGCCGCTGTATCAGGGTGCAGCAATTCCGATCCAAGCTCACAGGCTGCCGACAGCAGCAAGGCAGAAACGACTGCCGCCGAGAGCAGCACAGAAGCAGAGTCGGCAGACGCATCGGCTGACGGGGAAAGCTCGGCTGCGGACGAGTCTTCCCAGGCGGGAGCTGTTTCCGAACCTACGGAGACCCACACAAATGTTATCGACGGCATTGATTATCTTACGCTTGTAACTCACGGTCACCGTCTGCCCGATGACTGGGAGGAAAAGACCGAGATGGTATCCTTTACCAACGGACAGGACTATGAGGTAACTATCGAAAAGAGAGCTTATGAGGCATACACGAAGCTCAAGGAGGAGCTTGAAGCCGAGGGCATTTTTGTCGATGTAGATACAGGCTACAGAAGCGTTGCCGAGCAGACCGAGTTAACTCAGCGCTACAGGGAGAGATACGGATATGATTATGTAAAGCAATATATTGCGGTCCCGGGGTATTCCGAGCATCAGACAGGGCTTGCGATAGATCTGTATCTTATCGTTGACGGCAAGCCCGTGATCTATAATGAGGATCTTGTGAAGTATACCGATATATGGGCAAAGATCCACGAAAAGCTTGCAAAATACGGATTTATCCTGCACTATATGGAGGGCAAGGAGGATATAACAAAGTTCTCATACGAGCCGTGGCATATCCGCTATGTCGGCGAGGAGCCTGCCAAGGAGATAACAGAAAAGGGCATCACGCTTGAAGAATACCTCGGTGTTACTCTGACCGATGAGCCCGACACCCTCGACGAGCCGAATTATCCCCTTAATACCGAGACTATCTATCAGGTCGCACTGCTGCAATCGTTAGTGCAGGGCTATTATGACGGTATACTTTCCGTTGATGCTCTGAAAGAAAAGGGCGACACGGGCATCGGCACCTTTGAGGGCGTGAACGGAGAGATGATAGTTATTGACGGAGAGGTCTACAGAGCAGACAGCGAGGGCAACATCGAAAAGCCCGAGGGCGATGAGATGATACCGTTCTCCAATGTTACATTCTTCGATGTTGACTCTACTGCCGAGCTGAAGGATCTCAAGGATATCGATGCATTAAAGAAGGAGCTGGAGAAGACCACGCAGCTCAGCAAGAATATGTTCTATATGGTAAAGGTCAACGGCACCTTCTCCAAGCTGAAGGCAAGGAGCGAGTCCAAGCAGGAGGAGCCTTACAAGATGCTCGACGAAGCACTTGCAGAGACACAGCAGGAATTTGATTTTGAGGATATCAAGGGAACTCTGATCGGACTTTACTGCCCCGACTATATGGGCGATCTCAATACCGTCGGCTGGCATTTCCACTTTATCAGCGAGGACCGCACCAAGGGCGGCCATGTGCTTCAGGTGAGCGTAAAGGAAGCCGAAGCGCAGTTTGATATGACACCCGGGTTCAAGATGTATCTTTACGATGAGGATAATTTCCAGAAGCTTGATCTTGCCAAGGATGTTGATGAAGCAATAAAGAGTGCCGAGACTAAGACCAACGGCAAGGATGAATAAGCGAATACGGCGGACGTTATGTATGAGGAGCCACATATGATCTTTAAAAAGGGTATGGGCTGGAAGGCCTGCCACGACGAAAAGAATGACCGTTACACTGCCGAATACGGCGGGGTACAGGCCTATCATCTTTATGAGATAACAGCCGAGCAGTTTGAACGGCTCGATAAGAAAATGACCGAGAGCGAGGCAAGCTCTGTAATACACGACGGGCGGCATCTGTATATGTCGGTCGATGACCGCTGCGGTCCCCCTTATTCTGTCGTGTTCGACGATGATTATAAGGCGCTTGCTCCGTGGGCAAAGGTCACAGGCAGCGGCAGACAATGGTCCGATGAGTTGACAGACGCTGCCGTGGAGCTGTTTGAGTCGGAAAAGAACAACCGCGAACAGAGACGGCAGAAAAAAGAGCAGAAAGCAAAGGCAAACAGACAAGACTGAGTCGGATCCGCATATGATATGATACAAGAGGAAAGGGACAGATCATGAGATCGGTAATTGCAATGGCAGCCTTGTGCATACTTCTTCTGACAGCCTGCGGAGGAGGCAGTGACACCGCTTCATCAAACAGTAACGAGCCATCGTCAGCGGCTGCATCATCACAGGCGCAGGACACATCGGGAGAGGGCTTCGGCGGAAACGCCGCTATACCCTCGGACAGCAGCTCCGACAGCAGGGACAGCGCCGTAAACAGCGGCAGCTCCGACAGCGGCCGTAACCAAGCGAAGGAAGACAGCAGCAGCACGAGCAAAACGGAGTCAGACGGCAGCATTGCCGACACAAGCAGTCGGGACGGCAGACAAAACTTAACGATAACAGTAACAGAAGGCGTCAGCTCCGACAGCGGCACTGTGACCGAGCGTATATCGGATGACAGCTCGGCTGCCGAAACAACAGCTTATCCTTCATCAGCGGAAAAGCCCGCGGAAAAGACGACCGCCGCCGGGGAGACAAAACCCACGGCAGGTACAAAGAAGACCACGTCAGCGACAGAAACCTCTGCCCGACCCGCTCAGACAACGACAGCGAGAACTGCACAGACCGAGAAAAGCACCACTGCCAAGAAAACCGAAAAGACGACCTCGGACGAATATGAGCTGCCAATGATACCGGTCATATAAAAATAAACAATAAAGAAAAAAAGAATAAACAAGGTGTCCGCGAAGCGAACGATATTAAATATCATCGCCAACGGCGATACCTTGCTTATTCTTTTTTTATTATTAT
>CAMOFU010000216.1 GCA_946613705.1 uncultured Clostridia bacterium | reverse complement strand
CAAAGGATGATACGGCAAATGCCGATGTGGACAGTGACGGCAGCAGTGATGACAGCACCGACAGCGAAGCCCGTGCAGAGACCGAGCCGTCTTCTGCGGGAGCCGACAGTTGAATTATTACGAAAGCAGGAGGCTGCCCTCGCGGGCGGCATAGGATAGATATGAACATATTAAAGCTATTGAAGCCCAAGGCGGTCATAGACTATGTATATGACGACAGCACCGTCAGGCAGGCTATAGAGAAAATGCGCAATCACGGCTTTACCGCGATACCCGTTATCAACAGGGACGGCGAATATGTAAAGGCTCTTGCCGAGGGCGACTTTATGTATTTTATGCTGGACAACAACATCTTCGATGTGCGCGGGCTGGAGCATCACCGCATCTGTGACCTGCCGCGGCGTGTAAGATCAACGCCTGTTTCGGTAACGGCCACCATCGAGGAGCTGGTACTGCTGGCGATGAACCAGAACTTTGTGCCTGTCATCGACGACAGAAAGGTATTCATCGGGATCGTCACAAGAAGTGATATCCTGCAATACTGCCACACCTATATAAAGGAAAACGGCGGGAGCGCCGAGTGAATCATTCACCAAAGAAAGGGAGAACTGAAATGAGAAGCAAAAGAAAAGGCGGCGCAGCGCTTGTGGCTGTGCTCATCATGCTGATACTTGTAGCAGCGGGTACGGCTATCATGATCGTCACGGGCAAAGGCAGGATAAAGGAGGCCGAGGAGATACCTGCGGTATCGAGAGAGGAAAGCAGCATAGCTGAGTCTGCCGCCGACGAATCGGCAGCGGAGGTCTCGCAGCCCGAATCACAGGCAGAGCCCGAACCCGAGGAGCCCGGATACCCCGAGCCGCAGAAGGCAGCCGATTACAAGGATATGGATTTCAAGAAGCTGGAAATGTCCACAAAGTACGGCATACTGCTCGACGTTGACAGCAACGAGATCCTCGCGGGCTCGAATTACGAGAAGAAGCTCTATCCCGCTTCGCTTACAAAGATAATGACGCTGATCGTTGCCGTGGAGAACGTTGAGGATCCCAAGGCGAAATATAAGTTCACCGAGAAGGTGCTTGCTCCGCTGATCGAGGACAATGCCTCTATGGCAGGCTTTGAAGCGGGCGAGTCGGTGCCGTTTGACGATCTGCTGTACGGTGCTGTGCTGATGAGCGGTGCGGACGCTACCTCGGGGCTTGCCAATATGGTCGCAGGCTCAGAGAAGGAATTTGTGAAGCTGATGAACAAGAAGGCTCACCAGCTGGGCCTTACGGGAACGAACTTTACCAACGCCAGCGGTCTGCATGACGATGACCACTATTCCACCTGCAAGGATATGGCAGTGATAATGGCTTATGCACTGCAGAACGAGAAGTGCAGAAAGGTGCTCACCACCGATGTATACACCACCGCCAAGACCAAGCAGCACGAGGAGGGCATAACCTTCTACAGCATCTGCCACGGCAGATTCATGGGCTTCTTTGTTGACCTCGACGGCGACTACGAGGCAGACGGCGAGATCACGGGCGGAAAGACAGGCTTTACCGACGAGGCGGGCTTCTGCCTTGAAGCGATCTACGAATACAACGACAAGACCTATGTTGCACTCACCTGCAAGTCTACCTATATGGAGACCTCGGTGCAGGATACGATAATACTGCTTGAGAACTACGTTCCGAAGGCGGGTGCCAAGCCTGCTGCCGACAAGGAAGATGCTTCGTCCTCTGACGACGCATCCTCCGAAAGCACCGATGACAGCAGCAGCAAGGAAGAAAAGGCTGCCGACGGTCAGGCAGCATGACGACCAAAATATAATAATTAATAATACAAAGCCCGAGAGCTGCAAAAAGCTCTCGGGCTTTGCTGTTGACTTCATCTGTAAGCTCGGCTCAGTCTATCTCCACACGGATCTTCTGACCGATGCGTGAGCAGCCTGCTCTCATAACAGTGCGTATCGCCTTTGCGATGCGCCCCTGCTTGCCGATAACTCTGCCCATATCATCGGGTGCAACGTGCAGATGATATACTACCTCGCCCTCCTCATTTGGCTCATCAACGGTGATCTCCACCGCCGAGGGGTCCTCAACGAGCTCGCTTACGATAGTTCTCAAAAGCTGTTCCATAGTTTTTCCTCCTCAGTTCTCCCACAAAACCGCGGCGCTTCCCGCCCCGCATATCGGCAGGAGAGGGGTGGGATAGGTTCCTGCCGACCGTGAGCTGCATCTGACATATCAGATGGTACCGTTCTTCTTGAAAAGAGCCTTAACGGTATCGGTGGGCTGTGCGCCCTTAGCGATCCAGCTCTTAGCCTTCTCGTCATCGATCTTCAGAACAGTAGGCTCCTTGGTAGGATCGTAGTAACCGATCTCCTCGATGAAGCGGCCGTCTCTCGGATATCTCGAGTCAGCAACAACTACTCTGTAGAAGGGAGCCTTCTTTGCGCCCATTCTTCTCAGTCTGATCTTAACTGCCATTTTACTTTCACCTCGCTTATCAATGCAAACGCCCGAAGGCGCTGATAACTTATTCTGCTATAAATATATATCACGGCATCTCTGCCGATGACAGCTTTATCGCGTCTGCGCCGCCTCAGTCCTGCGGGGGCATACCGCCGCCGAGACCTTTCAGCAGAGCCGCACGGTTGCGCCTTGATTTTTTTCCGTGCAGGTTTCCGCCCAGACCGTACTGCTTCATCATCTTCTGCATCTGGTCGAACTGCTTGAGCAGGTTGTTCACATCGCTGACCTGCGTGCCGCTTCCCGCAGCGATCCTCCGCTTGCGCTTGGGGTCGATGACCTGCGGCTTCTCGCGCTCGAGCTTCGTCATTGAATTGATGATCGCCTCGGTCTTTTTCAGCTGTATCTCGCCCTGCTCCAGATCGGCGTCACTGATCTTTGAAGCACCCGGGATAAGCTTCATTATCGAACGCATAGAGCCCATCTTGTGTATCTGCTTCATCTGATCGAGCAGGTCGTTGAGATCAAAGCCCTTCTCCTTCACCTTCCTGGCGAGCTTCTCGGCCTCCTTCTCATCGACCGTCTGCTGTGCCTTCTCTATCAGCGTGAGCATATCGCCCATTCCGAGTATACGCGATGCCATACGCTCGGGGTGGAACACCTCGAACTCGTCCAGCTTCTCGCCCATTCCCACGAACTTGATCGGCTTGCCCGTAACGGAAAGCACCGAGAGCGCCGCGCCGCCTCTGGTATCGGAATCGAGCTTGGTCAGTATAACGCTGTCGATGCCCAGAGCCTCATCAAAGCTCGATGCGACCTTAACCGCGTCCTGACCGATCATCGCATCGACGACCAGCATGATCTCGTTCGGCTCGGCGATCTTCTTGATATCCTTCAGCTCGTTCATCAGCGCCTCGTCTATATGCAGACGGCCTGCCGTATCGAGTATCACAAGATCAAAGCCGTAGTCCTTCGCGTAGCGCAGACCCTCCTTGACGATCTTCCTCGGGTCGATCTGCCCCATCTCAAAGACCTCGACCCCCGCTCTGCCGCCGACCACCTTCAGCTGTTCGATAGCCGCAGGCCTGTAAACGTCACACGCTACCAGCAGCGGACGGTTTCCCTGCGCCTTGAAGTGCTTGGCAAGCTTTGCCGCATGGGTCGTCTTGCCCGAGCCCTGCAATCCGCACATCATGATGATGCACGGCGGCTTGTTCGGGAAATTGATCTTCGAGTTCGCCTCGCCCATGAGCTTTATCAGCTCGTCGTTTACTATCTTTATCACCTGCTGCCCCGGAGTAAGGCTCTTGAGAACCTCCTCGCCCACAGCACGCTCGGTAACATTCGCAATAAATTCCTTTACCACCTTATAGCTTACGTCAGCCTCCAGCAGCGCCATCTTGACCTCGCGCATAGCCTCCTTGACATCGCTCTCGGAGAGCT
>CAMOFU010000215.1 GCA_946613705.1 uncultured Clostridia bacterium | reverse complement strand
CTTTAACATTTCTCAAACATTTCCAAAACATCTCACAAACAACCCGCCCCTATAATTAAACCATAGCAAACAGCAAAAAACACAGATCATCGGGAGGTATCGGTATGATAAATGTTAATGAGCTTACTCATGACTACGGCAGCGGCCGCGGGATATTCGATGTATCCTTTGAGGTCGCGCGGGGCGAAACGCTCGGCTTCCTCGGTCCCAACGGCGCAGGCAAGTCAACTACCATGCGGCATCTTATGGGCTTCTCGCGCCCGCAGAAGGGGCGGGCTTCAATAAACGGCATCGACTGCTCGGCGGCAAGCGCCGAGATAATGAAAAGCGTCGGCTACCTCCCGGGAGAGGTCGCCCTCCCCGACGGGCTCACAGGCACGGGCTTCATAAAGATGATGCAGTCGATGCGCGGTGTCAGGGACAACAGCCGCACCCGCGAGCTGCTCGACCGCTTCGGGCTCGACCCCTCGGGCAGCGTAAAGCGCATGAGCATCGGCGAGAAGCGAAAGCTCGCCATCACAGCCGCCTTTATGTGCGACCCCGAGATCCTCCTGCTCGACGAGCCCACCAGCGGCCTTGACCCGCTCATGCAGGAGGAGTTCATCAGCTTCATCAAGGAGGAAAAGCAGCGCGGCAAAACTATCCTTCTCTCGTCCCATATCTTCTCCGAGGTCGAGGCGCTCTGCGACAGGATAGCCATTATCAAGGACGGCCGCCTCGTCTCCACCGTCACCGAGCAGGAGATCAGACACGGCCTTCACAATATCATGACCGTCGAGTTCGACGACCCCCGCGAGTTCACAGAGTTCGGCAGCACGGACCTTGACTTCACCCTGCGCGACCGTTCTTCACTCAGATGCGCCGTAACGGTCAGCGACGAGGATATAAACCGATTTATCCGCACAGTCGGAAAATTCAGGATAAAGAGCTTCTCGGAGCATTCAGTAACACTCGAGGAATACTTCATGCACTTTTACAAAAACAATAAAACGTTCGGAGGTGCTTCATATGCATGATGTGATAAAGGTAAGCGATATGACCAAGGATTACGGCGGCGGCCGCGGCATATTCAATATGGACTTCTCGGTCGGCAGCGGCGAGGTGTTCGGCATAGTCGGCACCAACGGCTCGGGCAAGACCACCACTCTCAGACACCTTATGGGCTTTCTCAGACCCGACAGCGGCAGCTGCTCTATACTCGGCCTCAGCTGCCTGAAGGATACCCGCGAGATCATGAAGCACGTCGGCTACGTCCCGGGCGAGATAGACTTCCCCGATGTCGGCACGGGCACGAGCTTCCTGAAGATACAGGCAGAGCTCCTCGGCATCAAAGACAGAGCCTATATCGGCAGGCTGGTCGATATGTTCAAGCTCGACACCGATGCCCCCCTGAAGCGCATGAGCAAGGGCATGAAGCAGAAGACCGCACTCGTAGCCGCCTTCATGTCCCGCCCCGATGTGCTCCTGCTCGACGAGCCCTCCACAGGCCTCGACCCGCTGATGAGAGATACGCTGATCGGTCTGATACTCGAAGAAAAGCACCGCGGCGCAGCAGTCCTCATGTCCACCCACATTTTCAAGGAGCTTGACGATGCTGCCGACAGGGTAATGTTTATCAACGCAGGCCGCAGAACAGACCTTATCGAGAGATCATCACTTGAAAGTGCAGCGCCTGTTTACCGTCTCGGCTTCCGCAGCCTTGACGATCTTGACCGCTTCACTGCGAACACAGAGCTCACGGTACGTCACAGCAACCGCAGCTGTCTGCATCTTGATGCGGCGGTAGAGCCCGCGCAGACCGCAGAGCTTTTCAGGGAGACCGCAGCCTTTGATCTGCGTTATCTCAGAGAAAAGCCGTTCACGCTGGAAAGCTATTACACAGAAACAATATCAATATCAAAATCAAGATCAAAGGGAGGAAAAGAAAGTGCTTAGTATACCGCTTTTAAAACAATCTATCAGATCAAATTCGGTGATGTGGGGGAGCATTACAGGGGTCATGACACTTCTGTGCGTACAATTCTCCATGCTTGACATGACCCGTTCGCTGCTGTTCACGATCTTCTACGGAATGATGACGACGATACTGCCTGCGATCTATGTACTTGTCACGGCCAACAAGCTTCTGGCGTCTCAGGTAGACAGGGGCTCGATGGCGTATGTATTATCCACGCCGACGAAGCGCTCGTCGGTGACCTTCACGCAAGCCTTTTACTTAGTCAACTCGCTCACGGCGATGTTCGGCATACAGACGATAGCGCATCTGATAGCGAATCAGATCAAGCCGCTTGCGCTTGGCGAGCTTGCGTACAGTCAGCTTTCGGGCGAGCTTACGAGCAAGATGATATTGCAGGTAAATCTTTCGGCGCTGATGGTATGCATAGCGCTTGCCGGGGTATGCTTCATGTTTTCGGGGATATTCAGCTCCTCGAAGTATTCGATCGGATCAAGCGGGACATTTATCGGGGTATCGGTACTTGCGAATATGCTTGCGATGTTCGGGGGACTTGGGGTAGACGGATTAAAGAACTTCAAATACCTCACGATATGCACCTTTTACGATTACAAGTCGGTACTGACCTCAGGCAGCGAATGGATAACGAAGCTGATATTTCCGATAATAATAGCGATAGCGGCATTTGGGATAGGCGAGATAGTATTCAGGAAAAAAGATCTGCCGTTATAAGAGCAAAGCCAAAACAGAACCGCGAAGCTTTTAATGCGCTTCGCGGTTCTGTTTTTTCTTTTTTTTTATTTTTTATCTTTTATCTTTTATCCCCCTCTTTTGCTTTTATTCGGGTCACGCTCTATCTTCTCAGCCTCTGCCCTTGAATATTTACACCCGTTGAATTTGTTCTTCCCACTGTTCTTTATTTCGTAAAGCTTGCTGTCTGCCTGCCTTAACATATATCTCAGATCGTCCGACCTCTCACTCCTGCCATATACATACCCCGCCGAAAATCTCCCCTCTATCTTTGTCCCTTCAAAGTTGAAATCCTTTAACATCGCCATGAGACACCTTATGCAATCCTGAAATACCCCTTCTCCCAGATCGGGCGTTACTATAAGAAATTCATCCCCGCCATACCTGTAACAGTATTCCTTCCCGAATACCTCCAGCAGCGCTCCGCCAAGCCTCGTCAGCATATAGTCTCCCGCACTGTGCCCGTAGCTGTCGTTGATGCTCTTGAAATCATCTATGTCTATCATCATAACGTGCAGCTCCTGCCCCTCAAAACTGCTGTAGTCCTTTCGGAATGCAAACCTGTTCTTTACCTCTGTCAGTGAGTCGGTGATAGTCGCCTCCTCCAATGCAAGATTGTCAAGCTTGAGTATCTCGTTTACCTCCTCAAGCTTTTCCAATACCTCGCTGTTCCGCTTCTTCAAATGCCCTATCAGCCATAGGTTCAGCATCGCCCCGAGCAGTATCACCGCCATCTTTTGCAGATTCTCACCCGTGAAGTGTATCAGACTGTGATCTGTCGAAAAGTAAAACAACGAGTACCCGACGGTCACAACCGCACTCACAGTGCCCGCAGGATATCCGTAGAGAGATGTGAACACCGCAATTCCCGTAAGCAGAAAAACATTCGGGTTCGGTACCTTCAGGATATATACTATGGCGGCGGTTGCGAGCATTATTCCGAATGTTATCATCATTTCAGGCAGCCTTTTCTGCACGTTCGTTTTTCTCTGTTTTTCATTGCTCATTGTGATCGCCTCCTTTTCTTATTGAGATCATTTATTTATAGATATTCATTTATATGCTATTATATAATATCACTTTGTCAAAATTATGTCAATCATTTGACAGATGCATCACATTGTTTTCTACTTTTTACACAAAAAATAAAAAACCGCAGGTATCTGTTTTTGTTTTTGGAAAAAGTAAACGCCGGATCCAAAGAT
>CAMOFU010000214.1 GCA_946613705.1 uncultured Clostridia bacterium | reverse complement strand
TGCCTCGACTGCGGCGCTACCTATCATGTTGACTTCAAGCCCAGCAAGGTCGAGGGCGTATGCGACAACTGCGGCAAGGAGCTTGTTATCCGCAAGGACGACCAGCCCGAGACTGTTCTTTCGAGGCTGAAGACCTATCACGAGCAGACTGCACCGCTGAAGGATTACTATGCGGCACAGGGCAAGCTGGTAACTGTTGAGGGTCAGGAGAACGTTGAGGATACCTCAAAGCTGACACTGGCGGCAGTGAACGGCTGAGCAGCGTGATACGCTGATAGAAAGAAGCAAGATATGATCTGCATTAAGTCAAATAAAGAGATCGAAAAGCTCCGCCGTGCAGGAGAGCTGACCGCGGGTGCATTGCAGGCCGCGGGCGAGGCTCTTCGGCCCGGAATGACGACGCACGAGCTTGATCGGGTAGTTGAGAGGTATTTCATCTCGCACGGAGCTAAGCCCGGGTTCAAGGGCTATGAGGGCTTTCCCGCTGCGGCGTGCATATCTGTCAACGACGAGGTGATACACGGTATCCCGGGGTCAAGGAAGATACACGAGGGCGATATAGTGTCGGTGGACACGGGCGCTTATATCGACGGGTATTACGGAGATGCGTGCAGGACCTTTGCGTGCGGAAAGATCGCTCCCGAGGTACAGGCGCTGCTCGATTCGACGAGCGAGAGCCTTGAGCTGGCGGTTTCGATGCTGAAGCCCGGCGTAAGAGTCGGAGACATCGGGGCGGCTATACAGAAGTACAACGAGGACAGAGGCTTTTCGGTCGTAAGGGAGTTCGTCGGGCACGGTCTTGGAAGAGATATGCACGAGGAGCCCGAGATCCCGAATTTCGGTACTGCGGGAAGAGGGGTCAAGCTTCAGGCGGGCATGGTGATCTGCATTGAGCCCATGATAAACATGGGGTCTGCTGCGATCAGAGTGATGCCTGACGGCTGGACAGTGAAAACGCAGGACGGAAAATGGTCGGCTCATTTTGAGCACGCAATAGCCATTACTCAGACGGGCTGTGTCGTACTTGACAAGCTGGTATGAGAGAGGGCTTTGCAGATATAGGGCCCGGGTCGGTAGTGATGGCTTTAGCAGGCCGTGAGAAGGGCCGCTGCTTCGTTGCTGCAGCGGCAGACGGCGGCTTTGTGTATCTGGCGGACGGCAGGGAGAGAAAGCTCTCGAAGCCGAAGAAGAAGAGCATGAAGCACATTTCACCTGTTATCGGCACCATTCCCGTTGAAGGGCTGACAGACAGAAAGCTGCGAGGGCTTCTGCGGGGTTACGCAGGGGTCTGCTGCCAAACGAAAAACGAGTGAGAAGGAAGAGGTATTCTCTGTATGTCAAAAGAAGACGTGATCGAACTTGAAGGCACTGTGACTGAGGCGCTTCCGGGCGCTAAGTTCAATGTGCAGCTTGCAAACGGACATATGATCCTTGCTCACGTTTCGGGCAAGCTTCGTATGAACTATATTCGTATCGTACCCGGTGATAAGGTAAAGGTCGAGATGTCGCCCTATGATCTTAACAAGGGTAGGATCACATGGAGAGCCAAGTAAGGCTTTCCCAGAAGACACCGCGGGGTGACCCGCTTCACAAACCAAAGGAGGTATTTCGATGAAAGTAAGACCTTCAGTTAAGCCTATCTGCGAAAAGTGCAAGGTTATCAAGAGAAAGGGCAAGATAATGGTTATCTGCCAGAACCCCAAGCACAAGCAGCGTCAGGGCTAACAAACCAATTATGGAGGTGCAGCTAAAAAATGGCTCGTATTGCTGGTATTGACCTGCCGAAGGACAAAAGAGTTGAGATCGGTCTCACTTATATCTACGGTATAGGTCTGAAAACTGCCCAGAAGATCCTCAAGAACACGGGTGTGAACCCTGACACGAGAGTTAAAGATCTCTCCGAGGATGATGTGGCTAAACTTAGAGAGTATATTGACCATAATCTGACTGTTGAGGGCGACCTGAGAAGAAACGTTGCTCTTAACATCAAGAGACTTGTCGAGATCGGTTGCTACAGAGGTGTTCGTCACAGAAGAGGTCTGCCTGTAAGAGGTCAGAGAACCAAGACGAACGCAAGAACACGCAAGGGCCCTGTAAAGACCATCGCTAACAAGAAGAAGTAAGGAGGGTGTGAAGAATGGCTCAGCCTAAAAAGAAGACGACTATCCGTCGCCGCCGTGAGAGAAAAAATATTGAGCAGGGACAGGTTCATATCCAGTCTACCTTCAACAACACGATCGTTACCATCACCGATATGCAGGGAAATGCTATTTCCTGGGCTTCCGCAGGCGGCCTCGGTTTCAGAGGCTCCAAGAAGTCTACTCCCTTCGCCGCTCAGACTGCTGCCGAGACTGCTGCAAGAGCTGCCAAGGAGCATGGCCTCAAGATCGTTGAGGTCTTCGTTAAGGGTCCCGGTGCAGGCCGTGAGGCTGCTATCCGTGCCCTCCAGAGCGAGGACCTTGAGGTGAGACTCATCAAGGACGTTACCCCGATCCCTCATAACGGTTGCCGTCCTCCCAAGAGGAGAAGAGTTTGATCGGTTTTTCGCATTTGAGTTTTTAAGTTTACTCAAAGTCGGGCAGCTGCGGGGTTTGGGCGGCTATTAGCCGCCCCGGGACAACGCGGCAGAAAGGCTCGATAATCAATTAAAAAACGGAGGTTTATTTACTATGGCAGTAAGCAAAGAACCAATATACAAGAAGTGCAGAAGCCTTGGCATCAGCCCGATGGTAATGGGCGCTACCAAGGATTATACAAAGCGCAACCCCGACGCTAACAAGCGCAAGAAGGTATCCGAGTACGGACTGCAGCTGAAGGAGAAGCAGAAGCTGAAGTTCATCTACGGTATGCTCGAGAAGCAGTTCAGACACTACTTCGATCTTGCTCAGAAGATGGAAGGCCAGGCAGGTGAGAACCTTATCACCCTTCTTGAGTCGAGGCTTGACAATGTAGTATTCAGAATGGGACTTGCTTCAACAAGAAGAGAGGCAAGACAGCTTGTTGTTCACGGTCACTATGACGTAAACGGCAAGAGAGTGGATATCCCCTCCTACAGAGTAAAGGTGGGCGATGTTATCTCGCTGAGAGAGAACAGCAAGAAGAGCGAGAAGTTCAAGCAGATCGCAGAGACGACCGAGGGCAGACTTACACCGGGCTGGCTCGATGTTAATAAGGACGCTCAGAACGCAAAGGTCGTTCGTATGCCTGTAAAGGACGATCTTGATTACGAGCTGGAGGAGCACCTCATCGTCGAGCTGTATTCAAAGTAAGCTTTCTGATATATTCAGATACTGCAGAAGGGTTAAGGGCCGCGTGATCGCGCGGTCTGAGTTCAGATACAGGAGGGTCAATAAATGCTTGAAAAGATAGAAAAGCCTGAAATCGAAACAGCCGAGCTTAAGAGCAACGGAACCTACGGCAAGTTCATTCTTGAGCCCTTGGAGCGCGGCTACGGCACAACACTGGGCAACTCGCTCAGAAGAGTGCTGCTCTCCTCATTGCCGGGCGTAGCCGTGACATCTGTGAAGATCGACGGCGTACACCATGAGCTCTCTACTATCCCCGGAGTTAAGGAGGATGTTACTGAGATCATCCTTAACCTCAAGGGGTTGACTGCAAAGCTTTACGGCGATGGTCCCAAAACCGTATATATCGAGGCAGAAGGCGAATGCGTCGTTACTGCAGGGGACATCAAGACCGATTCTGAGGTCGGTATACTCGTTCCCGATATGCACATCGCTACCCTCGGCGCGGGCGCTAAGCTCTATATGGAGATCGTTCTGGACAGAGGCAGGGGCTACGTTTCTGCCGAAAAGAACAAGGCGCTCATGCAGAAGCAGGGTAATGTGCCCATCGGAGTGATAGCTGTTGACAGCATATATACACCGGTACTCAAGGTGAACTACACTGTGGATAATACCCGTGTAGGACAGATCA
>CAMOFU010000213.1 GCA_946613705.1 uncultured Clostridia bacterium | reverse complement strand
GGAAGGAAACTGGTCTTAGTGTAAAATAACCGTAGGCATATCATGAATTGAAAAAAATAGTCTGCACCATTATACGATCCGCAGCGCGGCAAAGCCTGCCTCCCGCACAAAACAGGGCGTTACGGCATTGCGCCCTCGAATGCGGTGATCGGTGTTGACTTTTTGTGAATAATATGTTATAATTGTATCACCGAAAAAAATATCCGCTGTTAGCGGTCAGGAGGGAATAATAATATGGAAAACAGAGAACAGAATATCGAATGCAAAAAGAACAAGCGCATAAAGATCGGCATTATCCCGGGGCATTTTGCGACCAACCATTCACACGTCAATTATTATGTTGATATGACCTCGATCAAGACGAGCCACAAGATGGCTAAGGAGGCTGCGATCGAGCTTGCAGCCAGCTTTGCCACTACCCATGTAGATACGATAATCTGTCTTGAGAGCACAGAGATGCTCGGCGCTTTCCTTGCCGAGACGCTTGCCGAGACAGGCATCAACACGGGCTCCGATATCGCGGTTGTTACTCCCGAGCTGAATATGAACAACCAGATGATCTTCCGCGACAACACTCAGAAGAATATCTGGGGCAAGCAGATACTTCTGCTCATCTCCTCTGCCTCCACAGGCAAGAGCATTACCCGCGCGGTCGATTGCTTGCAGTATTATAACGGCAGCCTTGCAGCTATAGGCGCGATCTTCTCTGCGATCAAGGACTCTCACGGCATTCCCGTGAACGCTATCTTCTATGACAACGATCTGCCCAAGTATGACAGCTACTCCTCCTCCTCCTGCCCGATGTGCCGCAGCGGTCAGAAGGTAGATGCACTTATCAACAGCTACGGCTACTCCAAGCTTTGAGCAAAGCCGCAGCAAAAGGAGAATAACAAATGAGTGAGAATACAGAAAAGCGCAGCAAGACGGCTCTTGCCTTTGTGCTGCGTACCGATGCAAACCTTGACTGGACTCGCTTTAAGCACAATCTGCGGGTGGACTGGGGCATAACGTTCGATGATGAGGTCAAGGACGGCGCTGTTGTGTTCAAGGTCGATGACTATAACTGTGCCTGCTCGCTGTTGCCGAATCCTATACCCAACGGTGAGGCCGAGGCGTGTGCGAGGAATAATCTGCTCTGGAAAAACGCTGCCGAAGAGGTCGGCAAGCATCAGGCGCACGTTATGATCGCTGTTATGGATACAGACGATGATGAGTATTATGACCCTGTTGACGAGAATATCCTGCTTTGCAAGCTGGCATCTGCGATGCTGAAAATGGATAACACGATCGGTGTCTATAAGAACCCCACTGTGTATGAAAAGGATTTTTATATCGATGTTGCCGAGCATATCAAGAACGGCGATCTGCCGATGCCTATACTTGCCCACGTCGGTATGTATCTGACTAAGGACAACCTGCTGTGCGGATTCACCTATGGGCTGCGCAGCTACGGCAAGGAGGAAATAGAGGTGCTCGGCTCGAAGGCGCAGCCGACACAGCTGTTCAATTTCCTTATGGCGATAAGCGATTACACGATCACAGGCGATGTAGAGCTGAAGGACGGCGAGACTGTCGGGTTTTCCGATGACCAGCGTCTGCCCGTTACGCTTTCAAAGGCTGTCTCTTTTGACGGTAACAGCCTGAAGATCGGCTTTATGACCGAATGATCTGAGCTTTGACAGGGAGAAAGCGGAAGCTTGCTCCCTGTTTTTATATACTATAACCTATTAATCATATTGACTTTATATGAAATATGTGATATAATAACGGTAATGATGATTCGGTCGGGACGCGACGGCGTAGACTCTTTACAAATGTGATCGTATATAGTATAATAAGAAAGGAGGCTCTCTATGAGCATCTATAATCGGCTTGACAGCGACAGCCCGAAAAGGGTACGGATAGAAGTGCTTTCGCACGACAGGATAGGACTGGTGAGCGAGATATGCTCGGTGCTGTCCTCCACAGGTGCGGATATAAGGTCCCACCGCGCAAGAGTGTATTCCGACAGGAAGGGCGCAGTCTGGAGCGCCTTTACCGCCGAGATCGTACCCGCAGGCAGCATTGATGAGCTGCTGCACAAGCTTGCGCGGATAAAGAGCGCTGTAGATGTCACAGCCAGTCAGGAGTGAAACGAATGAACGATATAGCAAACAGGATAAGCGGACTCGTTGATATGCTGCTCGAGGATTATAAGAGCGACAGGGCGATCGACGAGATCAAGCATTTCAGCCACCCCGAGAAGAAGACAGTCATTGATATCCTTGAAAAGCTCAGGCGGCTGGTCTACCCCGGGTACTTCCGCAATGAGAACTACAGGATATATACCGTGCGAAACAACACCACGATGCTGCTCGAGGATATAATCTATAACCTCATCAAGCAGATAAGCATGGTGCTGCCCTACAGAGAGGAGTTCCTCGGGGCGGACGCTATCACGATCAACAGCGAGGCGGAGCGGATAACCTTTGCCTTTCTGGAGCAGATACCCAAGATACGCGAGTATATCGAAACTGATCTGCAAGCGGCTTATGACGGTGACCCCGCAGCCTACAGTAAGGACGAGATCATTTTCTCCTACCCCGGGCTCTATGCCATACTCACCAGCCGCATCGCACATGAGCTGTTTTTGCTGGGAGTGCCGCTTATCCCGCGTATGATGACCGAGCACGCACACAGCTTAACGGGCATAGATATCCACCCGGGGGTCACGCTCGGTAAGTATTTCTTCATCGACCACGGCACGGGTATCGTTATCGGTGAGACGACAGAGATCGGCAACAACGTTAAGGTGTATCAGGGAGTTACTCTCGGTGCGCTCTCGACACGCGGCGGACAGAGCCTGAGAAACAAGAAGCGCCACCCGACTATCATGGACAATGTTACTATATACTCGGGCGCTTCTATCCTCGGCGGAGATACGGTGGTCGGCAAGGACGCTGTTATCGGCGGCAATGCCTTCATCACCTCGTCTGTTCCCGCAGGAGCAAGGGTGAGCATCAAGACTCAGGAGCTGCTTTACAGCTTTGGCAGTTCAAAGCAGATAAGCAAGACCGATTTCGAGAATGCCGACAACTGGTTCTATGTGATATGATCGCCTGCCCGCTCCCTGCGGAAAAGCAAGGGGCGGGCATTGTGTGTTTATGAGTGCGGAGCAGAATGATTATGAATATTTAAAAAATAGGGCTTGATTATTTCTACAAAAGTGGTATAATAAAATAGTATGGGCGGACACTATGTCCAAAGGTCTACTATAGGAAAGGAAGATATATATGACAAAGATCACGATCTTCTCGGGCTTTCTCGGCGCGGGAAAAACAACTCTCATCAAAAAGCTGATCGCTGACGGCTTTAACGGCGAGCAGCTCGTGCTCATCGAAAATGAATTCGGTGAAATAGGTATAGACGGCGGATTCCTTCAGGAAGCAGGCATTCAGATAACCGAGATGAATTCGGGCTGCATCTGCTGCTCGCTGGTGGGTGATTTCGGCGAGGCACTGAGAAAGGTGCTTGAGCAGTATCACCCCGACAGGATAATCATAGAGCCGTCGGGAGTGGGCAAGCTCTCGGACGTTATCCGTGCCGTGCAGGATCTCGGTATGGAGGACGTTGAGCTGGACGGCTTCACGACCGTTGTAGATGCCAAGAAGTGCAAGATGTATCAGAAGAACTTCGGTGAGTTCTTCAATAATCAGATCACATATGCCAGCTGCCTTATCCTCTCGCATACTGCGGGGCTTCAGCAGGAGAAGCTTGACGATGCGGTTGCACGTCTGCGTGCGCTCAATGATAAGGCGACTATCGTAACTACCGAGTGGGACGAGCTTTCGGGCGCTTCGATCGTTGAGGCTATGACCAATAAGAATACTCTCGATGATGAGCTTGCGGCTCTCCTTGCAGAGGCTCAGAAGCAGAGTGAGAAGGACGAGGAGGAGCA
>CAMOFU010000212.1 GCA_946613705.1 uncultured Clostridia bacterium | reverse complement strand
AGTGTCTTTGGACGAAAGGGTGATGACTATGGGCAGAGCAGGACGCGGCGGAGGCGGAGGCTTCGGAGGCTCGCGCGGGAGCGGCTTCGGAGGGTCAAGAGGCTTCGGGTCGCATTCGGGAGGCTCATCTTCGCATAGGAGCGGCTACTCGGGAGGCTCATCTTCGCATAGGAGCAGCTACTCGGGAGGCTCGCGCAATTCGAGCTACCACCGCCATTATAATTCGGGGCCGAGGTTCTATTATTTCGGCGGATCGAGATATTCAAACAGCAGATATTCGGGCGGATATTCGAGCATCAGAGGCGGGGGGCTCTTTTCAAAGATCATAGGCTCCAGGATCTTCTGGCTCATAGTGATCGGCTCAATAATCTTTTCTGCTATTTCCGATGGCTACAGCAAGAACTGGTCAAACGGGTCGAGCGGCACCTCGATAACCAGCTCGACTGTAAACAGGGAAAGGCTCGAAAGCACCACGCTGAAGGTGACCGACTATACCTATCACGACGATCTCGACTGGATAACGAACCCCACCAAGCTCAAGGACGGTATGTATCATTTCTTTGAGCTGACAGGTGTTCAGCCGTTTTTGTATATCACCGACGATGTCGGGGCAAAGGGTATCCCCACCGATGCCGAGCTTGAAGAATTCGGCAACAAAATATATGATAAATATTTCGAGGACGAGGCTCACCTGTTGGTGGTGTTCTATGAGAAGGACGAAAAATACCGTTCGTTCTACATAACGGGCACCGAGGCGAAGACGGTCATCGACGATGAGGCGGGCGAGATACTGCTCGACTATATCGACCACTATTACTACTCGAATTACGACGAGAGCGAGTTCTTCGGGCGGTCATTCTCAGAGGCGGCGGACAGGATAATGAGAAAGACCGAAAGTCCCTTCTTTCCTATCGCGGTGCTTGTGATAATCACAGTGATCGTGGTGGTCCTGTTCAGCTGGTGGAAGAAAAGAAAGAAGCACAGGCTCGAAGAGATGAAGAAGGCGAAGGATATACTCGACTCCGATCTGAACGAGTTCGGCGGCTCGGACTATACAGGCTACGGCTCGGGCAGCAGTGTGGACGATCTGAAAAAGAAATACGATAATATGTAGGTATCTATCAGTCGGGATAAGGCGGTGAGGATATGGCACTGTTTGACAAGAGGACAGAGACAGAAGAGATACAGATGCAGCTGGCGGAGCTTGCGATGAAGCTTGCAGATGTGAGAGATCAGGTCGGTGAGCTGAACGCGGAATACAGCAGGGTCGGAGAGAGATGTGTTTCGGAAAAGGAGCAGTCGGACGACTGCGAGAGCTACGCCAAGAAGGCGATCGCCGCGGGAAATCAGGACGATGCACGGGTGTTCCTTGAAGAGAAGCACAAGCACGATGTTAAGCTCGAAGCGCTGACCGAGCAATTCACGAAGGTGGCAGAAACGCGGAAAAACGCGATGGAGCTGCACGACAAGATGGTGCGGGAGATCAACTCTGCGAAGACACGGCTGGCGGTGCTGGAGGCAAGGAAGGCTGCGGCGGACGTGAGCATCGATTATTCCAAAACAGCGGGCAGCTATGATCTCGACGAAAAGCTTTCGGAGCTGGAGGCTGAGGCCGAGCTCAGAGAGGCGATGGAGGAAGCACACAGATACGCGGCTGATGACAGCGGGGGTGAGCAGTGATGGCATTTGAGATCACGAAAAGCGGCTCGCTGCGGTTCTGGGGCGACTGGTTCGGACGGCCGCTGGACAACTCGCACAAATGCATATCGGCAAGCTTTGAGAACGAGCTGCTGATGGCAGATTTTGCAGACGGCGAAAGCCTTACCGTATACGGAGCAAAGGGAGTCCACTCCGACGAGGGGCAGTTTTACATTTGTGATGCCGATATGATCGTATGGGAGTGGGATCTTTACGATGAGCCCGAGAGCGAGGATAAGCGGAGGTTCATAGAATACAGGAAGCTGGAGGACGGGCGGATACGGAAAACGAGCGACCTCGGGAGCGGCATACCGCAGTATCTTGATCCGTCGGGTCGGAACGCAGTCGAGATGTACTGAAGCGGAATAAATAAATAGAATAGAATAAAATAAAAAGAACAGTGAACAGTTAAGGTGTCCGTTTTGCGGAGGGTGACACTTAACTGTTCACTGTTTTTCACTGTTCATTATTCAATTCACTGCTGTTCCTCAGTCTCTTCCTATCAGGAAGAGCATCACAAGGCTGGGCAGCAGTATCACCACCGTGTTGCGAATCATGCGGAAGCGCTGCCGCCGCCACTGCGACTCGGTGAGCTCCCGCACCTTCGGCACTTTCAGCAGCGTGAGCACCAGCGCCGCCGAGTTGAAGATAAAATATGCGTTTATCAGGAACAGGTACGCCGCGCCGAGGAACATCCGCATATTGGCATTGGCTATCGCGTAGCCGCAGGTACACACAGGCGGCATGAGTGCAGTCGCTATCGCTACCCCCGGGATAACGTTGCTGACCTTGTCCTGACGGGTCTGCCCGATAATGCCCGCGATACCGCCCGCCGTCGCTACGATGACATCGAAGAATCCCGGCTGTGTCCTTGCCAGCAGCTCGCTCGTCGGCTCCTTGATCGGCGAGAGCCAAAAGAACACTATCGAAGCCGCAAGACTGAAAACGATCTGTATCAATAGCCCCGTAAGGTGCTTTTCCACGAGATGCAGGTTGTTCGACACCGTGCCGTAGGCAATGGCAAGGATACTGCCCATCAGCGGCGAGATCAGCATAGCACCGATGATAACGGCGGTCGAGCCCGTGTTGAGCCCCACCGAAGCGATGATGATGGCGCAGATCAGTATACACATATTCGTACCCGTCACTCTGCCGCCCGACAGCAGCCTGTCGCGTATCTCCTCATGCGAGGCGGTGTCGGCGCTGAGCGAGAACATACTGCGGATATACTCCCCCATCGTTCCCGAGCGGATATTCTTTTTCAGATCCTGCCTTATCTCCTGCTTTATGCCCTGCCTTATCTCCCTGCGGGCAGAATCGGTATCATTGATCCGCTCCTTCATCGGCTGCTCCTTGCTGCCCTGCCGCCAAGAAAGCCTTCCAGCTCACGGATATAGGCGCTCTTATGCTCATGCAGCATCTGCCCGTGACCGAGCCCCTTGAACACCCTGACCCGCATATCGGGGAAAAAGCTCTCAAGCGCCCGCGCCGACTTCTGCGGATAAGGCTCATTGCTGCCGCACCAGAATTCCACGGGTGCGGTATATCTTTTCAGCCGCGGCGAGAGCTTGTAGTTATACACATCTCTGCAAGCGTTTTCTATGCTGTGGCTGTCTATATCGGGATAGAGCATCTCGGCGGCACGGCTGTTGCCCTTTCCGAACACGAACTCTATCAGTATATCGGGCAGCTTTATCCCCGACTGCATCAGAGCTATGCCCTTGGTGAACAGCAGGGTATACGGTGCTTTCATCACCCCGAGGTCGATACAGAAGGCGGCATCGAGGTGCAGGCGCTGAGTGGTTATCCGCCCGCGCTTGACAAGCTCCAGAGCGATAGTCCCGCCCAGCGAGAAGCCGCTTATCGCATACACCGCTCCGCCGTGCTTTTTCAGGATATAGCTCTCTATCCTCTCGCAGCTCGTGCTGATCGAGTGAAAGCAGCTGCCGGGGGCATAGGGGTCATGCCCGTCAAGGCAGGCCATTATCACGCGGTATCTCTTCCCGAGCTCCTTTGCGATCCCGCCGTAGCAGCTCTCGGCATCGGCAGCCATTCCGTGTATCAGCAGCAGCACGGGGCCGTCCTTTTTCCCGCATATCAAAAAATTCATATCATCACCTTCAAGAATCATATCGTGCTTACTGTTATTATAATACCACATTTTCCCGCCTCTTGTCAATCTCCGGCAGGGGCGAGCCCCTGCACCCATTTCACGGGACGCGGCTTATTGCCGCTTACATAGCGCGGGC
>CAMOFU010000211.1 GCA_946613705.1 uncultured Clostridia bacterium | reverse complement strand
GTTTTCGTTTTCGTATCAGTGTGCCGAAGCAATAAACCTGTTCAGCTCGCCGACGTTGAGGCACTTCTCCAGAGCGACCTCCTTGCTGATCTTCTTCTCCTTGACCAGCTTTGCAAGCTCCTGGTCGAGGGTCTGCATTCCAACGTTCTTACCTGTCTGCATTGCAGAGTTGATAAGGTGTACCTTATCGTCACGGATCATAGCCTTGATGTTATCGGTAGCATTCAGGATCTCGCAGCAGGCTACACGGCTCGTGCCGTCCAAAGTGCGGCAGAGGGTCTGTGTGCAGATGCCGACGAGAACGGATGCCAGCTGAGTTCTGATCTGATGCTGCTGGTGAGCAGGGAAAACGTCGATGATACGGTCGATGGTGGAAGGTGCATCGGTCGTATGAAGTGTGGACATAACAAGGTGTCCTGTTTCAGCCGCGGTAACAGCAGCCTCGATAGTCTCGAAGTCACGCATTTCTCCGACGAGTATGATATCGGGGTCCTCACGGAGGGCAGCTCTCAGCGCCATCGAGAAGCTCGGTACATCGGGGCCTATCTCTCTCTGGTTTACCATGCACCTCTTGTGAGCGTGCATATACTCGATAGGATCCTCGACCGTGATGATGTGCGCCGACTTATGCAGATTAACATGGTCGATCATCGCAGCCAGAGTCGTGGATTTACCCGAACCTGTAGGGCCTGTTACAAGCACCAGTCCACGGGGACGCATAACGAACTCCGCAAGCACGGGCGGCAGGTTAAGGTCGGTCAGTGTCGGGATATCGTTTCTCAGAAGACGGATAGCGATAGCGGTGTTTCCTCTCTGTCTGTATACATTGACACGGTGACGGAAGCCTCTTGTCGAAACGAATGTAAAGTCGGTATCAATGTGATCCTTGATCTGCTGGCGCTGCTTATCTGTACACATATCCTCACAGATCTTCAGTATGTCGATCTCGGTCATATCGGGATAGCTGGAAAGCTTTCTCAGGTTACCGCCCTGACGGACGATAGGGGGAATACCTACTGTGAAGTGCAGGTCCGAGCAGCCCAGAGCTCTCGACTCATCAAGAATTTTGTTGATATCTACTGACATAAGATGTTTACCTCCAATTTTGTAAATTTATATATCTTTGTATCCATGCCAAAACACGCTCGGCCCGATACCATAGATCTAAGATCATAAGATCACTATGCGCAATGCCCCGCTCCCGTTATACCGCATAGGTTACACGGACGAGCTCGCCTATATCCGTTACTCCCTGCTGTACGAGCTGGGAAACGTTGTCTCTCAGCAGACGGCAGCCCTGCTTTCTTGCAAGCTCCTGTATCTGCTCTGACTTTGCACCCGCTGCGATTATCTCCTTCATCTCGGGAGTAGCCAGCAGGATCTCATGGATAGCAGTACGGCCCTTATATCCCGTCTTATTGCATCTCGGACAGCCCTTTGCCTTATATATAGGCACCGAGTGATCTATCTCCATGAGCTCGTTATCCTCCTGAGTGGACATCACCTGCTCCTTGCACTCGTTGCAGAGTACCTTTGTAAGTCTCTGTGCAACAACGCCGATAAGAGATGTGGCGACCATGTAAGCATCAACGCCCATATCCACAAGTCGCGTAACGGTAGACGCAGCATCGTTGGTATGAAGTGTCGAAAGCACAAGGTGTCCCGTGATAGCTGCTCTGATACCGATCTCGGCTGTCTCGGTATCACGCATCTCACCTATCATGATAATATCGGGGTCCTGACGGAGGATAGACCTCAGCGCAGCACCGAAGGTCATGCCCGCCTTTTCGTTTATCTGACACTGGTTGATATTTGCGATCTTCTTTTCGACAGGGTCTTCGACCGTGATAACGTTCAGGTTCGGCTTTGCGATCTCACCGAGAGCCGCGTAAAGCGTGGTAGACTTACCTGAACCTGTAGGCCCTGTTACCAGAACAACTCCCTGCGGGACCTTCAGGCAGGATACGAACCTCTTGTAGTTATAGTCGGTCATACCGAGGTCCTGTATCTTTCTTACCGACTCATCGCCTGCAAGGATACGGAGTACGACCTTCTCGCCGTACACCATCGGCAGGTTGGACACACGGAGATCGACCGTTGTGCCGTCGATGACCTGCGACATACGTCCGTCCTGGGGGATACGCTTCTCGGCTATATTCATTCCCGAGA
The DNA here is from genome assembly GCA_946613705.1 of uncultured Clostridia bacterium. GTDB lineage: Bacteria > Bacillota > Clostridia > Oscillospirales > Ruminococcaceae > FB2012. The sequence continues at coordinate 1,782 of CAMOFU010000211.1, read as the reverse complement.
GGATCTTGAATCTTGTTATGAGCGAAACATGAAGTGCGGGTGACAGAGTCATCAGCTCGATAAGGTCGCTGTTTACACGAATGCGTATCTTGGTTATATCCTTGAACGGCTCGATATGGATATCCGTTGCGCCCGCACGGTAGCTGTTCTCGACGATAGCTGTTGCAAGCTTAACGATAGGCGCGTTCTCGATACGCTCCTCGGACAAGTCCTTGAGCTCCTCGAGCCCCATCTCGTCCTCCTTCTCCTTGGTAGCCTCCTCAGCTATCGCATTGGTCTGACCCTCGGAGTACATTCTTCCTATCGCTCTGTTTATTGCCGCCTTTGTAGCCAGTACAGGCGAGATATTGAAGCCCGTGATAGCACGCAGATCCTCAAAAATATAGAAGTTGACAGGGTCGTTTGTAGCTACCTGCATTCTCTTGCCCGTGAGCTTTACCGCGATAACGGTATACTTTCTCGCAACTGCCTCGGGGATCTTCTTGACTATATCCTGCCTGAGCTCCTCCGAGTTGTCAAGGTCAACAAAGTCAACATTCAGTCTCTCGGCAAGCACCTTAGTGAACTCAACATCAGAGATAAAGCCCATCTCAAGGATAACATCGCCGAACAGCTTGCCCTTTGATTCTCTCTGCTTGGCAAGGACCTGGTCAAGCTGCTCCTGAGTTATGGTCCCACGTTCAACAAGGTACTGTCCTATCGGTCCGTTTTTCATAAATCTTCTCCATTCTCCGCAGGATCATGCTGTCGTACACCTGCCGCTGCGGACGGTCAGGCCGAATAAAATATAAAATACCACTTGTAATAATCCTTGAAATGTGTTAAAATGTAAACATACCACTTTAAGGGGGCAAAAATCTTGGACACTCAATACTATATCTATTGTTCAGTGATCTACCTGTTCGTATTTCTGTTCGGAGCCGCGGTCGGAAGCTTTCTCAACGTCTGCATCTACCGTCTTCCGAAGGAGGAATCGCTCATCAAGCGCAATTCCCACTGCATGAGCTGCGGCACTGAGATCAAGCGGCGCGATCTTATCCCGATCGTCAGCTGGTGCCTGCTTCGCGGCAAATGCCGTGCCTGCGGAGCTAAGATATCTCCCCGCTACACTGTTGTCGAGGCGCTCAATGCTCTTCTCTGGCTCTTTGTCGCCTACAAGGTGAACGTGATCGTCCACCCCGTCAACTTCGTTCTCACAGCTCTGCTCTTCTCTGCGCTTATCGTTGTATTCTTTATGGACTGGGACACGCAGCTGATCTCCACCTATGTCTGCATCTTCATCGGACTGCTCGGTGTGATCTACATCGTGTTCAACCACGAGGAATGGGATATCCCGATCTGGTCGCACATTGTCGGCATCTTTATCGTAAGCGTGCCTCTGCTGCTGATCGAGCTGCTCTCAAAGGGAAAGGCTATGGGACGCGGCGATGTTTACCTGATGGCGGGCTGCGGGCTCTTTCTCGGTATGCAGGGCTCGCTCGTCGCGCTGATGATCGCCCTTATAACGGGCTCGGTCGCGGGACTTATCATCAAGCACCACACCTCGAACTCGGTCTTCGCATTCGGTCCGTGGCTCTCGCTCGGAGCTGCTGTTTCAGCGCTTTACTCCAAGCAGATCGGCGAATGGTACTTGAACTTCACGGGCCTCAACGATCTTGACGAGGTCGGAGAAATGATAGCCCGTATACTGTGATCTGTAACGATATTTCAAACACCTGACCGCTGTTGTGAGTATCTCACCGCGGCGGTTTTTTTCTGTTTTCACCCGCTGCAGTAGGTTCC
>CAMOFU010000210.1 GCA_946613705.1 uncultured Clostridia bacterium | reverse complement strand
AATAATGAATAAAACGATCGGGCGGTGTTGACAGTGAAGGGACATATTCAGATAGTGGTCTTGTTTACGGTGTTTATGATAGCGATACCGTTTATTGCTCTGCTTGCAGACAGGCCGTCGGCCGAGCAGGCGGCAGGGAAGGGGAGCGCTGTCGGGGAAACGGTCACTATACTGTTCGGCGACAGTGATGAGCCGACGCAGCTGACGATGCGTGAATATGTGATCGGTGCGGTGGCGGCGCAGATGCCTGCCGATTTTGACGGCGAGGCGCTGAAGGCACAGGCGGTGCTTGCGCATACATACGCGCTGCGCCGTGAGGAAGAGGAAAAGCTCTCGCCGACGGCATCGCTCAAGGGCGCGGTCATGTCCGACGACAGCACGCTGTACAATGCATATTTTACCGACGATCAGATCAGGTCATATTACGGCGACAGCTATTCGGAAACGGTAAAGAAGCTTTCCGCTGCCGCCGATTATGCTCTCACGCGGTACCTCACATTTGAGGGCGACCCGATCATAGCTGCGTTCCATGCCATATCCTGCGGCAGGACAGAATCGGCATCAAATGCCTGGGGCGAGAACATACCCTATCTGATAAGCGTGGACAGCAGCTCCGACCTCGGGCTGGACAGCTGCATTTCCGAGCTGACAGTCACCGACGAGCAGCTTTATTCAGCCCTCACCTCCGCCTTCCCCAAGCTTGAGCTTGATAAGAAAAAGCTGTCTGTCAAGGTCACCGAGCAGACAGAGGCGGGCTGTGCAGCAACGGTCGAACTGTGTGAGGACAGCTATATCACGGGCACCGATTTTGCTGCCGCGGCGGGGCTGCCCTCTGCCTGCTTTGAAGCGGAGCACAGCGACGGCTCGTTCACATTCACCTGCAAGGGCCGCGGGCATCTCGTCGGCATGAGCCAGTGCGGGGCGCAGTCTATGGCAGAAAACGGAAGCAGCTGCGAGGAAATACTATCCCATTATTTTCCAAACACGGTGCTTATAAGCTCCGAAAAGTCGAGATAGCAAATGCTAACACTCCAAACAGACTGTATTTTTTTATTTTGTACAAAAAAACTGCTGAAAAGGTCTTGCAATTTTCTGAAAATGTGGTATTATATTATTAAGGGCAGATATAGGCTGCCCGAGTCATTCCCGCCATTCGTATCGGGCGGGGCAAAGATGTTTATAGGAGGTTTTGTTATGGCATATTCTATCGGTGAAGAGTGCATCGGCTGCGGCGCTTGCGTTGACGCTTGCCCTGTAGGTGCTATCTCTATGGACGACGCTAAGGCAACGATTTCTGCTGACGCTTGCATCGATTGCGGTTCCTGCGCAGCTACTTGCCCTGTTGAGGCTCCCAAGGCTGAGTGATCCATGAACTAAAAGGTCCGCATCGCAGGGGCTGTGCCGAGAAAGCGGCTTGTTTCGGCTGCTGTAGGCATGACCCTCGCGGCGGGCTGTGAAACGAAAACAGGCAGATACTTCGATCATGAGGTGTCTGTCTGTTTTTGTTTTCTGTGAGCGGTCGCTGCTTCAAGGGGACTGAAATGTTCATATAATACTGTTGAATCTGCCTCGGACATATGATATAATGAATATCGGTTAGCGAAAGCTAACGCTGTTTACAGAAACGATGCATCAAGCAGACAAAGGAGGAAAAAATGTATATCCACAAACACGGAAACAAAAACAGCCCATTGGTGATAATACTTCATCCTATGGGGATCACAGGCGAAAAAATGTATGAGCTCGTCGGCAGCAGGCTTGGCAGCTGCTTTGTGCTCTCTCCCGATATGGGCGGGCACGCATCAGAAAAGCGGCCGTTTCGTTCGACTGTTGCAGAGGCTGCGGCGCTGCACAAATACCTGAAAGAAAACGGCATGACCGAAATAGCCCTGCTTTACGGTGCATCTCTCGGGGCGGCAGCGGCTCTCAGGCTGCTTGAATATGACGATCTTGAGATCGGCGCGGTCTACCTTGACGGCGCACCCGTTGCAAGGCTCAATGCGGTCATGAGATGCATTTTCTCGCCCGTTCTGGTATGGCAGAAAAGAATGATCGTAAAGAACAGGGAAAAGGGGATATCCGATCTTGTCGGGCGCTATGGGCGCGATATCGCCGAGCATATGGCGGATAACTTTTTGAAGTTCGACAAGCCGAGCATTGTGAATATCGGCAATGCCTGCGTTGTCGGCAACACTCCCGTGCTGTCCGAGGAAATGCAGAGGCGCGTCACCTTCGACTGGGGCGAAAAGGAGCATTACACCAAGACGAGCAAGCCGCTTGCGGAAAAGCTTTATCCCCACGCACACATTATCGTCCGTGAGGGATTTGACCACTGCGAATATATGGCGAAAGAAAACGAAGCTTACACCGCATATATAAGGTCGCTTCTGTGAGCGGGAGCCTTCGTCGTTCGGGGCGGCAGACGGATCAGCTGTAAAAACATATTGACGGAAGAAAAACAATGTGATATAATAAGTAACGGTTAGACATTGCTAACTATCAACGATACGGAGGAACAGCGCAATGGGATTATTCAAAAACTATGTGAGCCAGACAAGAAGACCCGAGGGCTTTCTCGGGAAGATGATGCTAAGGGGCATGAACAGCGGTCACGCTAAAATGGCGGACTGGGGAATGGGTGCGCTCAGCGGCACTGCTCCCGAGATGATAGCCGAGCTCGGCTGCGACGGCGGGCGCAATGCGGGAGAGCTTTTGAAGCGTTACCCGAATGCACACGTTGATGCTGTTGACTATTCGCCGCTGTCGGTGGAGAAGGCGGCAGAGTACAACAGGGCTGCGGTCAAGGCGGGAAGATGTACTGTCACTCAGGGCGATGTGCATGATCTCAGGCTTGCCGAGAACACCTATGACCTCGCAACGGCATTTGAGACTATATACTTCTGGGGCGAGCTTGCAGAGTGCTTTGAACAGGCGGCGAAGATACTGAAAAAGGGCGGCAGGTTCATGATCGTCAACGAGAGCGACGGCACCGACAAGACAAGCCTGAAATTTGAAAAGATCATCGACGGAATGAAATGCTATACCGCACAGGATATAGGTTCGGCTCTTAAAGCGGCAGGCTTTTCGAGCGTTAAGACTGTGCATCACAAGTCCAAGCCGTGGCTGATCGTGATAGGTGTGAAATAAGGGTGCATATTGCATATGAAATTCTATGAATTCGGAAAAGAGAACAAGCCGACACTGCTGCTGCTCCACGGAGCTCTCACCACATGGCAGCTGAGCTTTATGCCGCTGATACGGGCGGCAGGATCGGAATACCATATAATAGCGGTTGCAGAGGACGGCTTCAATACCGATGAGCCCGAGGTCGATGCGGTGAGCGTGATCGCCGAGGCGAAGAAGATAAGCGGATATCTCGCAAAAGAGTTCGGCGGCAGGATCGACATTATCCTCGGTGAGTCGCTGGGCGGAATGATAATGACCGAGATAATGCTCGACCCCCGCATCACCGTTCACACCGCGATCGCAGACGGCTTCACGATACTTGATTATCCCGATTTCAAGCACGATCTGCCCAAGCGGATAACGGCAGGCGCGATAACGGCAGCGGAGCTTTTTGCGCTGCGGCATATGGGCTCGGTCGGCAGGCTGCTCGGAGAGGACATCGAGCCGATGATCTACAAGAACGCTTCAAAGAAGACCCTTTTTGCCCTCGAGTATTCGATGATGCCGTACCGATACAAATTTGAGGCATTCAACCTTGCCGACAGCTACATCTGGCACGGGGAAAAGGAGCCCGGGCTGAGACACGTCCTGCAGAAGATCGACCGTTCGAGGTACCGCTTCAGGCATACGGTATTCAGGGGGAAGGGACACGGCTCGCTGCTGCGGGAGCCGCGGCGGCTGATGCATGAGATCGGGCGGGCATACAGGGGTTATGACAAGGACTATATAATAAAGTGAGAAAAAAACAAAACAAAATAAAAATGAAAGGAAAGAATAATGCCGAGTTTAAGATACAGAATGCTTGAAAAAA
>CAMOFU010000209.1 GCA_946613705.1 uncultured Clostridia bacterium | reverse complement strand
AAAAAGAAAAAGAAAAAGAAGAAAAAGAAACGGGAAAAGAAATTAACACATTATTTACAAAATAATCTCAATATCTGAGAAAATCCTGTTGTGCAAACCGAGAGTAATGTGGTATAATATAAGATAACAGAAACAGACAGACCGATGCATACAAAGCATCGCACCTTTCGGAAAACTATATTATCAATACTCATCAGGAGGATAAAACCATGCCTGAAAAAAAAGACTATATCCTTATGTCGGATTCGACCTGTGACCTGCCGCCCGAGCTTTACAAGAAAATGGGTGTCAGGATCTTGAAGCTGAGCTTTGAGATCGACGGCGCTGCCCACAAGGACGGCGACGTGGATTACCATGATTTTTATGATAAGATGCGCGCGGGCTCACCCACCAAGACCTCGCAGCTCTCACCTGCCGAGGTGGAGTCTGCGCTTGAGGAGTATGTCAGCCGCGGCATAGCTGTGCTGTATCTGTGCTTTTCTTCGGGCCTGAGCGGCACCTATAACAGTGCCTGCATAGCGAGAGAGAACCTTCTCGAAAAATATCCCGATGCAAAGATCGTCTGCATCGACAGCCTTTGCGCTTCCACGGGCGAGGGACTGCTGCTCTATAAGGCATGGGAGCAGAAAAAGAACGGTATGGACATCGACAGGCTTGCGGACTGGATAGAGGAAAACAAGCTGCACCTCTGCCACCTGTTCACGGTGGACGATCTTGTATATCTGCACCGCGGCGGGCGCATCTCAAAGGCAACTGCCGTTGCGGGCGCGATACTCGGCATCAAGCCCATCCTGCACGTTGACGACGAGGGCAGGCTGGTAGCTGTGAGCAAGGTGCGCGGCAGAAAGCAGAGCCTTAACAAGATCATTGAGATGATGTGCGAGCGCATAAGCGGCTATGAAAACCCCGTCATCGGTATCAGCCACGGCGACTGCTGGGGCGATGCCGACTACATAGCAGACCTTGCCCGCCAGAAGCTCGGCAAGGATACCAAGGTCATCATTGCATACACGGGCACTGTCATCGGTGCGCACTCGGGTCCGGGCACACTGGCATTCTTCTTCATGGGCGACAAGAGATAAGGTCCCCGCAGTGCTTCCGAAGTTCATAAGCTGCGAGATGAGAAATAACAGATCAAAGAGCATCTTTCCCTGCACGGCGAAAGATGCTCTTTTTGCGTAATGATGTAATGTTGTAATGCTGTAATGCTGTCTGCGGGGGGTGTCGGGAAATTGCCCTTACTCGGGAACTCAGAATATTTTTCCGCGTCCGCGGCCGCCGCCCATACCCGATAAGGTCGAGTTGGAGGTCGCCATTGAGTCCGTGCCAAGCGTTACCGTCTCGCTGACAGAGCCCGCCGTCACCGTATAGGTCTCGCCGCCCGCAAGCGCGGGTGCTGTGAATACAACGCTTTGGAAATCCTTCTCGGGCGTGAAGCTGAGCAGCACGCTGCCCGAGCTGTCCGAGACGGTGAGCTCGGTTCCGCCCGATACCGTCGAGCTCAGGTTGTGCAGGAAGGAATACTGCGTCGAGTCGCTGCCGTCAAAGCCCTCTTCCATGCCGACCGCTCCGCAGGCTATAAGTGTTCCGCCCGTTACCGTCGCCTTGCAGCCCTCGCCGTAGTCAAGTGCGCCGTTGCCCGCGTTGACAGGCCCGCTGACGTATACCGTGCCGCCCTCCATGCGGAATTCACCGTTGGAGTCAAGCCCGTCGCCCGAAGCGTTCACATACAGCGTGCCGCCCGTGATCTTCAGGAATACGCCCTCGCTTGTCCCTCCGAAGCCGCCGAAGCTGTTCTCCGAGCTGCCCGCCGAGGCATTCACCCCGTCGTCGGAGGCAGTGACCTTGGTCGTACCCTCCGAAATGGTTATCGTTTTGGCTTCAAGGCCCTCATAGCTCTTTGTGATCTCTGTCTCGCCGCCGTTTATAAGCAGTGCATCGTCGGCGTGTATGCCGTCATCACCCGATGCCGCCGTCAGACTGCCGCCCGAGATCGTAACGGTGCCGTCTGAGTGTATGCTGTCGTCCGCGGAATCTATCACGAAGCTGCCGCCGCTGATGCTGACCGCCTTGCCTGCCTTGAGCGCCTTTGCAGAGGTGCTGTCCGAGCTGTCCTCCGATGTCACGGCCTGCTCATTGGGCTGCTGTCCGTCGGGCATCTGCGGCTGTTCGCCGTTTTGCATTTCGGGGCGCTGACCTCTTCGGTCTGCAAAGCCGCCCTGCGCAGCATTGTCCGCCGCACCGCTGCCGTTTCCGTCCGATCTGTCAAAGCCGCCGCGCATACCGCCGCCGTTCATCTTGTTATTGTTACCGCCGAAGCCGCCCATGTCGTTCTGATGAGGCTCGGCATCAGCGCTTCCGCCGCCCGTGGTGATATCGAATTCGCCGCCGTCTATCAGCAGCGAGGTCTCTGCCTGGAGCCCGTCGCCGCCCGATCTCACGGTGATCCTTCCGCCCGAAACGCTTATGAAGCCCAGCGAGCCGTCCTCACTGTTGGAGGACTTGATGCCGTTCGTCCCTGCGGTGACCGTTATCTCGCCGCCGAGTATCTTCACACTGTCCTTGCCCGTTATACCCGTCGAGGCGGCATCTACCGTGATAGTCCCGTCCGCGATAACGAGCTCGTCCTTTGTGACTATGCCGTGCTTGTAATTGCCCTTTACCGTGAGAGAGCCGCTGCCGTTCAAGGTCAGGTCGGCCTTCGAGAAAAGCGCCGCGTCAACATTGCTGTCCTCATCGGAGAGGGAATACTCCGCTCCGTCCGTCAGACTGTTCACAGAGCCGTCCGCAAGGGTGAGGGTGAGCTTTTTGCCGCTGAGCGCCGTTATCGCAGCATTGTCGGCACAGGTAAGGTCCAGCCCGTCGAGCACCAGCTTTACCTCGGTGTCCTTGCCCGCATCTACAATGATCCTGCCGTTTTTGCAGCTGCCCGAGAGCAGATATGTCCCCTCTGCCGTGACCGTGACTGCCGTTCCGTCCGCAGAAGCACCCTCCCCGTCGATCGCCGCACCGTCATCGGTAAAGCTTATCTTCGTCGAGAATGCGTTGTCGTAGCCCGTATCAAGGTCGGCAGCCTCAACGCTCGTGTCGTAGGTAACATTATCTATCTCTGCCGACGATGACAGAACACTGCTCTTTTCCGCAGACACGCTCTCTGCCCCGCTGTCCTCCTGTGAACAGCCCGCCGCCGACAGTGCCAGCATCACCGCGCATACCATAGCGCAGAAGCGGGTCTTGCTTGTATATCTCTTTCTCATCGTGATGCATCTCCTTTCAGAACTCCCCTTGCCGTGAATACCGAGCAAGGGGAGTTCTGCGATCATATACCTGTATCTGCGATACTGCTTACAGCTGCTCGGGATCCTCTGTCTTCTTTGAGCAGCTGATCTCAAGGTTGCCGTTGCGGGTGCGGAGCTCGTCGATCATTGCCTTCTCCTTCGCGGGGTCCTTCAGCGTGATCTCATAGGTAAGCTTATAAAGGCTGCCCATGCCCGTGGTCTTGGAGGAGGTGAGCTCGCTGTGAGTGGTATACTTCTCGAATATATCATCGAATACCTCGCTGTAGTCAAGGCTCTCGGGTATCGTGATGCCGAGCACCTTCATGCTGTCTCTTGTGCTGCCGAGCGGCGAGAAGGTGTAGCACAGTGCCACCGCACATACCACCGCGGTAAAGATCGAGGCAAGCACCAGCTGATCTGTTCCCGTTGCAAGGCCGACTGCCATCGCAAGGAATATCCCGCATATGTCCTTGGCATTGCCGGGCACCGAACGGAAGCGCACAAGACTGAACGCGCCCATTACCGCAACACCCGTACCGACGTTGCCGTTTACCATCATGATGACTACCTGAACGATCATCGGCAGGATAGTCAGAGCAAGTATAAAGCCCTTGGATTTCTTCTGCTTAAAGCTGAAGGTAAAGCTTATCGCAATGCCCAGCAGCAGCGAAACGAGCGTGCAGAGGGCAAATGTCTCGTTATTGATCGAGAGCGACGATGTTACGGTCTCTGTTGTTGAAGCTAAATAGTTAAGCACAGTTGGTCACCTTTTCTTTCTT